>JBOGJF010000032.1:0-13080 GCA_050747785.1 Vicinamibacteria bacterium | reverse complement strand
GCTCGAGCTTACTTGCCCGTAAGTCTCGCGAATGATCGACCGAGCTTCTTCGTCTCGAAAGTAAAGCATGGTCATGCCTCCCACGTTCGTTCGTCGATCGCCCGGCGGATGCGCTGCTCGATGCCTTCGGGGAGCGGCACATCGCCGAGTCGCTCTTTGACGAAGGTGTCCAGGCTTCGGCTGAAGTTCAACCGATCGCAGCAGTTCAAACAGTTCCGGAGGTGCGCCTCAAAAGCCTCCAGTGGCTCGCCACCGAGCGCCCGGTCCAGGTATAAAAAGAGCTCCTTGATGGCCTGCTCGCAAGTCATCGACTTCGTCTCTTCCACGTCCTCACCCATCCGCGCCTCTTGGCGCATTCCCAAAGCTCCCGTTCCAGGATCTTGCGGCCCCGGTGGAGCCGCGACATGACCGTTCCTACCGGACAGTCCAGCACCTCGGCCAGCTCCCGGTAGCTCAGCTCCTCGGTGTATAGCAGCAGGAGCGGCAGCCGGTATGCCTCCGGCAGCGCCAAGAGCGCCTTGCGAACTTCCTCGTCCTGGAACCGAGAGATAAAGTCCTCCTGGAGGTGGTCGGAATAGGGGAAAGGGTCCTCATCCGCGATCCGGTCGTAGAGCGAGAAACGATCCAACCCGGCGATCTCCGCTGCCGGAACTTCTCGGCTCTCCCTGCGGTAGCGGTCGATGGCCAGCCGGTTCAGTATCTGGAAGAGCCAGGGCCGGACGCGCTCCGGATCGCGCAGCGAAGGAAAAGCCTGCAGAGCCTTGAGGTAGGTCTCCTGGACCAGATCTTCGGCTGCCGCTAGGTTGCCGCTTATCTGGAGAGCGAAGCGGTATAGCGATCGCAAATGCGGAAGCGTCAGATCCTCGAAGCGCCCGGGACTGCTCTCAGCAGCTGGCCCCACTTCGCCTCCCATCACGGGATGCTCCCTCTCCATAGTCTCATTGCTTAAGACGGGGCAGAGGGCCGGATTATTCCCTCCAACTCTAGCGGCCTCGTCTCGGGCTCCGTATGTTTGCCGGGCGGCCCCGATCGGATGCAGCGGGCTATTACAGACAGGACCCTGATCGTGCGTGGGAAGAGAAGTCCCAAGTGGCACAGTATCCAGTTATCGTTGGTGGAATCGCTACGACACGGCCTTGCGAGGCATTCCCAGGAATCGAGCGTTGATGGCCGCGATCACCGTGGAGACCGACATCAGGATCGCGCCTGCGGCCGCTGAAAGCGCAATAACCTCGTTGTAAAGAACGCCAGCCGCCGCGGTATTCTATCTCTTCGTCGCTTTCCCCTCTCGGCGAGACGCGGGTGGGGGTGGCAGGAGTTGGTAGCGCTCTCAGATCACCAACCGCACTTCTGTCCTTGATTGCGCTCTTCCAACCACGTCATGAGCGGCGCGAAATAGTCGAGCAAGGCTCTCCCGTCCATTTCCCGACCACCGGTGAGCTCCTCCAGCGTATCCGGCCAGGGCCGTGATCGCCCCTTCTCGAGAACGGCGGCGAGGCGCCGGCCGGCTTCTTCCTTCCCATAGATCGAGCATTCGTTCAATGGGCCCTCGAACCCCGCCGCTTCACAGAGAGCGCGGTGGAACTGGAACTGCAGAATCCGAGCGATGAAATAGCGGGTGTATTCCACGTTGGCGGGGATGTGGTACTTGGCGCCTGGATCGAAGTCCGCCTCGCTGCGAGCCATCGGTGGCGCGACACCCTGGTAACGCGTGCGGAGCTCCCACCAGGACGCGTTGTAGTTCTCGGGCGTGATCTCGCCGGAGAAAACACGCCAACGCCACTCGTCGATGAGCTTCCCGAACGGAAGGAACGCGACTTTATCCAACGCCATCTTCATCTGCTGATTGATCACCGCCTCCGGGCTCGATGCGACCGCGTCCACGAGCCCCACCTGATTCAAATAGGCGGGTGTCATCGACAGGTTGATCGTGTCGCCGATCCCCTCGTGGAAACCCGGGTTGGCGCTCGACTGATAGAGAGGAGGAAGGTCTTTATAGTGAAGGTAGTAGTAAATATGTCCCAGCTCGTGATGGACCGTGATGAGCTGGTCCTCGGTCGGTTCCAAACACTGCTTGATGCGCACGTCCCCCGCCGCCGCATCCATGTCCCATGCGCTCGCGTGGCAGACGACTTCGCGATCCCGCGGCTTGGTTAGCAGGGAGCGTTCCCAGAACAACTGCGGAAGCGTCGGCATGCCGAGAGAGACGAAGAAGCCCTCCGCCAGCTTCGTCATCCGGACCGCGTCGTACTTTTGATCGACCAGCGCCTGGCCCACGTCGAAGTTCGTGACGCCGGGGTAGGGCTCGACGAGGTCATAGATATTGCCCCACTCCTGGGCCCACATGTTTCCGAGAATATGCGCGGGGATGGGCTCTGCAGCGGCAACCTTGTCGGCTCCGTAGTGCTCGGCGAGCTGGGCTCGCACGTAGCAGTGAAGCTCGTCGTAGAGGGGTTTGACTTGGCCCCAAAGTCGATCGGTCTGCGCCCCAAACTCGGCGGGGCTCATGTCGTAGTTCGATCGCCACATCTCGCCGAGATCGCCGAACCCGAGATTGCGCGCTCCGTCGTTGGCCAGCTCGATGAACCGGGTATACGGCTCCCGCATGGGCGGCGACACCGTGTGCCAACCGCGCCAATAGTCGAGGAGTTGGTCATAGTCGCGGCTTTCCCCCATGAGGCGTTCGAGGTCGGTGCCCGCTATGCAGGAGTCCGGTCCCTTGGGACAATACTTCCCCTCTCCGTAGACGCCGGTCATCTCGTTGTAGAGGCGCGTCAGCTCGTCGCGCTTCGCGGGATCGGCGGGAGCAGGTCGGGCGGTATCCGCAAGCCTCAGCAAGAGCAAGGAGCGTTCGGCGTTCGCGCTCAGCTCCTGGCCGAGGTAGCGGGTCGACTCCGCGACGACCCGATTCTGATACTCGAGAAACCGGGACTGAGCCCGCGCGGCCAATACGGCCGTGTCGGGCGTAATGTAGGTCGCGCGCACCCAGCTCGCCGCGGCGACTTCTTTACCTATCGCCTCGAGCTCCCGGTTCACGCGCGCCACGAACTCATCGGCGGTCTCGTTTTCGACCGCCTGCCAACCAAGTAACGTCGACGCTAGCATGACGGGAAGCCATACGATTTTCATAGCGTCTAATATAGCAAAAACCGGGCTCAAGCCACGGCGAGTCCAGGAGAGAAGGCACAAATTGGCTGCGGGATATTCCTCGCGTCCTGCGTGAAGACTAAATTGCGATAGGACTATCTTGTTAAAGATTGGTATAGGCGCAGCTCGGCGATCGACCAAGAGCGAGTCCTGCGGCCCGTTTGAAAGAGCCGAACGCCCCGAAGCAACGTCGGCTCGAAGAGGAGAACCTGGCTCGCACCGTTCTCATCGAGGAACTGTCCCTGCACGCCGGCACGGCCCATGACGTACGGGATCTCGATCCAAGCGTCTTCGGTTCGGCCCTCGAGCCGAAGCTCGCGGGCGCCGCGAAGGGGGCGGCGTCCCAGGCTCAACTCTACGCGCGCTACAACGATCGGTTCCGAGAGCTGAATCTGAATCCAATTTCCCGGCCGCTGCGCCCCTCCTGTCCCCCAGTAGGTCGTGAGGCGACCATCGATCAGATTCGGCAGCCTCTCGGAGGACTCGGAGGCCGTAAGCCAGGAGGCTTCCAGAGGTATAGGCTCGTAGCGTGGCCGCAGGTTGTCGGGAACGACGTACAAGTTCAAGGGAGGACCGGAGAACTCGCTTTCCGGCTCGAACGCCATGGTCAATGGAAGATCCAAATCGTATTGTGCTTCATCGGCCGGACGCAGCAACGCAGCGTCGGCGTTTCGGACCTGTAGCCCGAATAGATCGGACGACGAAGCGAGACTCATGAGCTCGAACGTGCTTCCGACACTCCCGAGATCCGTCAGAGAGCTCACCACACGCGCTCCGGGGCGAAGGTTGGTCTCGATCCAGTCGAGCGCGCGATCGCGCGTGCTGGGTCGGGAGACGGCCCGCACGTACGACGTCGAGGCGTAAAACGGGAAGGCGAGCGCCACCAGAACGAGTGCGAAAGTCACCCGCGACCGCTCAGTCAACCACTGCGCCGCCTTTCCTCCCAGCAAAGCCAGAACGCCGAGCGTCGGAACCAGGAACCGATCGTGATGAACCAACGAAGTCGAGAAGACCGCCACCATGAGTATGGGAAACAAGAGCAAGGGTAGCCACTTTCTCCATTCTCGTCCCGCTGGGAAGAGCCCCGCGACCACGAGCAGCACGCCAATGGTTCCGAAGGCCTTACGTAGCGTTCCCTGTGGGTGGCCCAGGTACGTCCAGAGTCTTCCCAGGTAGTCACCCGCTCCGATACTTCCTCCGTAGTGGTAGCCAACTTGGGTCAGCACGCCGTCGAAGAAACCGTGCGCATTGAGCAACGTATAGGGAGACAACGCGAGAAACGTGACGAGCGAGATCCCTCCCGCCAAGAGCATCCGGCGAAGGTAGGGGCCGGGTGAAAGGAGACGGTAGGCTAGATAAGAAGGAACGAGCAGTACTCCCGAGAACTTCACCGCCGTCGCGCTGCCGAGCGCGATCCCTGAAGCGACATCTCGTCGGCTCGGCTCCCCGACCGTCGCGAATACAAGGAGAGCAAGCAGCACGAAGGCCTCGAGAACCACGTCCGGACGCACGCTGTGCGCGGTCTGCACTTCCACGGGAGACACGGCGAGGAAGAACGCGGCCACTAGGCCCGTGGTAGGTCCGGCCACTCGCGTTCCGAGAAAGTACACCAAGCCCACGCTCAGGACGCCGAATGCCGCGACTAGACCGCGCGCCGCCAAATACGCGGTCGCATCCGCGGGAACGCTCGCACCGACGACGGCAAGAACCGGATAGAGAAGATAGAAAAAGAACCCGGGGTACTCGTAAAAGCGATAGTCGAAATCGCCTTCCGACAACATCAAGGCCACGTTCTCGACGAAATAGCGTTCATCGACGTGCGGCGTGTGCCGGAGATCCCAGGAGAGTCCCGTGAATCGAAGCGCCGCAGCCAAGAGGACCGCCGCTACAAGTGAAAGTCGGAAGCGTGCTCCGACACGGCCGCGAGGGTTCGACATGCCAGGCGGCGATGATATCACTTCGGCGCTTTGTGCTGACGTTGAAAAGCGTTGGCCGCGACGCTATGATCCGAGAGAAAGAAAGTGAACAGAAAGGAAGTCTCCCGTGCCAACCGCGACAAAAGAAATCGAAGAGCTACGCACCCAACACCAGGTTAGGCTCGTCACCGATGAGGAGGATGGAACCGGCATCAAACGGCTGCCCGGCGGGGTCTACGGCTTCACCTATTCCCCGGCCGCCGACAACTTCCCGCTGTTCAAGAAAAAAGAAATCAACTCGTACGAGAGCCACAAGCTCCGCGACGGCAGCGCCCTATTGATTGGTTACCTGAGCTCGGATGAGGCCGATAAGTTGAACACGTCGAAGGAAGCCTCGGTTCTCCACCTCTTCCCAGGTCCCAAGGATAAGGCAACGAACTTGGTCATTGTGCCCATGGCAAGAGTGCTGAGCCACAAGGAACACTCGCCGCGGTCGGGGACGGGACTCGAGCTCCGGGTCGGCCCGGTGTGACGGAATCACGGAAAGGGATCCTGTTTCTCTGCGTCGCCAACTCCGCACGGAGCCAGATGGCCGAGGGCTTGGCACGCGCCATCGCTCCCGAGGGTCTCGAAATTTATAGCGCGGGCTCGGCGCCCTCGCGCCTCAACCCCTTCGCGGTGGACGTCATGAGGGAATTGGGCATCGACATTTCTACTCACTATTCGAAGTCCGTCGATGACGTGCCAGCGGAGCGGATCGGCACGGCCATCACACTCTGCGCCGAGGAAGTCTGCCCGGTATTTCCGGGCAGTGTGAAGCGACTGGCGTGGCCCTTCGAGGATCCCGCTGCCGCAAACGGATCCGACGAGGAGATAAGCGCGCGATTCCGCGAAATCCGCGATCAGATCCGTGCAAAGGTTCAAGAGCTTTTCGAAGCGGTCTGATCCCTCCCGCCCTTACTCCGAATCCTCCTCGACCAGATCTTTGGGGCGACCTTCCTCCTGACTTCCACCGACGCCATAGCGAACCAAGTGGTCCCCCATCTCGATCGCCTCACGCGGGCTGTGGGTGACGAAGACCATGGGGATGCCGCTTCCCTCTTGAACCTGACGCACGACGCGACGCATCTCTCGACGCGTCGTCAGATCGAGACTGTTGAAGGGCTCGTCGAGCAGGACCACGCGCGGCTCCGGCGCCAGGGCCCGAGCCAGCGCCACGCGTTGCGATTCGCCACCGGAAAGACGAACAGGCATCCGGTCCGCAAGATGTGAGACCCCGAGTCGTTCCAGCCACCGCTCGGCCAGCGAGCCCGAATCGTTCCGACCTCGCAGGACCCGCAACCCGAAGGCCACGTTATCGCGCACACTGAGATGAGGGAAGAGAGCCGCGTGTTGAGGCACGTAGCCGACGCGGCGGTGCTCGGGCGCCACGTTGACGTTGGCCTCGGCGTCGAGCAGGGTCTCTCCCCCAACTCGGATCGTTCCCGTCGCCGCGGCCAGACCCGCCACCGCACGGACGGTGAGCGTCTTTCCGGTTCCCGAGGGACCAAAGATCACGAGAATCCCTTCGGGAAGCGAGAAGCGTGCTTTCACAGCCGCTTGCTCCCGGCCGACCGGAATCGTCACGTCGACCTCGAGCGCGGCGGTGGAAACCGATGTCACGTCAGCGCCTATCCTTTCTCGGACCCCGAGTCTAGAGGAATGGATTCACCACCCGAAGACTGCCGAAACGACGGCCATGTTGCATGTCTTCGCTGAAGAGCAACGTGCATCCACTGGCAACAGCGGCATGAACGATCAGGCCGTCCCAGAACGAGAACTCATGAAGTCGGTGAAGATCAATGGCGGCAAGAACGTCGTCGACGTCGATGACCACGACCTCGAAGCGGGAGAGGATCTCGACCTTCTCCTTGGCAACCGGCGCAGGAACTCCCAACTTTCTCGTTGCCGTGACGAAATACTCTTGTAGCACCTGGGTCGAAAGAACGCCGGTGCCGGATAGCCGAGTTTTCTCGAGTATGCCGAGGGCTTTCGCCTGCTTGGCGGGCTCATCGTGATCGTCGGAATAAGCGAGGACGTTACTATCCAGGAAGCTACGATCGCTCATGGATCTCATCTCGATTGAAGCGCCAACCGCGCGAACGTCCCTGGCCTTCGGCACTGAGCTGGCGGAGTCTCTCGATGTCCCTTCTTGGGTCGTCCCCGCCCGCTAGCTGCTGTAGGTACTCTCGGACGAGCTGATTGAGGCTCTTCCCCAGAGCCTCTGCTCTCTTACGAGCACGTTTTAGGACGCCTTTGTCCACGGATAACGTTATGTTCATTATTTTTGCTCCAACACATAAGCTGTGTACACTTATTATGTGCGAAACGGGCGAGGGTGTCAATTGCTCAGGTCACCGCCTACCCTTTCTCTGCAGCCCTTCTAGACGCGAAAACGCAAGGACGACCGCTACCGAGACCGCGGTCAACGTGAGCACTAGAGCCACAGCACGAGCGTCGTCACCGGCTTGATACGCGCTCCATATCTCGAGCGTCATGGTGTTGGTCTTACCGGGAATGTTACCCGCAAACATCAGCGTCGCTCCGAACTCACCGAGCGCACGGGCAAAGCACAATACCGCGCCGGCTACCAGCCCCCGCCAGGCAACCGGCACGCTCACGCGCAAGAAAGTGGCCACCGGTCCGGCTCCGAGCGTTCTGGCCACGGCTTCGAGCTCGGGATCCACGCCGTTGAAGGCCGCCTGTGCGAACTTGATGAAGAGCGGCAGGGAGACCACGATGGCCGCGATGACCGCCGCCCAGAAAGTAAAGATGAGGGAGACACCCGTCAGCTCGTAGAGAGGCCCGCCGACGAGCCCTCTCCTCCCCAGCACAAGGATCAGGTAATAGCCGATCACCGATGGAGGCAGCACGATGGGAAGAACGATGAGAACGTCGACCAACCACCGACCTCGGTAATCATGCCGCGCTTGGAGGTATCCGAGGACGAGACCAACGGGCAGAATCACCGCGAGCGCCGCGAGTGCGACGCGCAGGGAGAGAAAAAGCGGGAACGCGGTTCCATTCACGGTGCGAGGAACCCCGCTGTTTCGAGCTCACGGATGGCTTCATCCGAAGCGAGGTAGTCGAAGAACTGTCGAGCGACAGCCCGCGGTTCTCGACGCCCGCCGACGAGGGCCGCTTCATACACGACCGCCGGCGCGCTCGGTCCCGATGCGGTCCAAACCGGCTCGAGCCCAGCCACCTTCGCGTCCGTCGCATACACAATGCCGGCGTCGACTTCCCCCCTCTCGACGTAGCTCAAGACCTGCCGGACATCACCTCCCAGCACGGTCTTCTCCTGGATGCGTTCCCAGAGACCCTCGGCTTCGAGCCATTGAAGCGCGTACTGGCCCGCGGGCACCGAGCGGGGATCTCCGATGGCCACCCGCGTGATCGCGTCGTCCTGCAAATCGTCGAGGGTCCGAACGCTCTCCTTCGTGGTCACGAGCACCAGCTCGTTCCGCGCGAAGATGCGGCGGTCCGCCGACGCCACCAAGCCCGATTCGACGAGCCGATCGACTTGCTCGGTCGACGCGGAGACGAAGACCTCGACGGGCGATCCCAACTCGATTTGCTGCCTCAGGGCACCTGAGCTGGCGAAGTTGAGCCGCACCAACACCGAGGGATGCGCTTCCTCGAAGTTCTCCGCGGCGGCGGTCATGACCTCTTGTAAACTCGCCGCGGCCGACACGACGAGCTCGTCCCGTTCCGAGCTCTCGTTGGAGCTGCAGGCCGCGCCCACCAGGACCAAGAGAAATGCCAACCCACGCGTCATCGCGGATACCTTACAAGACCTTTCGAGTGTTTTCCTCTTCCCGCCGGACCGCGAACAGCGCTTTTCTTGCCTCTTCGAGATCGACGGCGTCAAACCTCAGGCGATCGCCAGGCATGAGCTGGGCGAGGCGTGGTAGGTCCGCAGCGATGATGGTCCCGATCTTCGGATACCCTCCCGTCGTCGCGCGGTCGGCCAGCATGACGATGGGTTGTCCATCCGGTGGGACTTGCACGGCTCCCAGAACCATCCCGTCCGTCGTGATCTCCCTCGGCCCCTTGTGCGGGAGGCGCGGTCCTTCCAGGCGACACCCCATTCGGTCCGAGGACGGCGCCACGACGTACTCCGAAGACGTCAGCGTGGTCTTGGCCTTCTTCGTGGCTGCGCCTTCTTGGAGACCGAAGACGAGACGAACGGTCGTCACCGAACCTTCCGATGAAATCGAGGTGTGTGGCCAGCGACGACCCGGAGCCGCGCTGAGCTTGGGAGGCAGCGCCGTCAAGACGTCCCCACGCTCGAGCGGCCGGCCCCTGTGTCCTCCGAGCGCGGACGCCACATAGGTCGCGCGCGAGCCGAGAACCTCCGGCACTCCCAGTCCACCCGCTACGGCTATATATGCGCGACAACCCGCGCGGCGACTACTGAAGGAGAGTACATTTCCCGCCCTCGCCAGAAAGGACGACCCAACCGGAACCTCCCACCGTCCGAGATCGCCTCGTTCCAAGACCGCTCCAAGATCGGCGCCACATATCGACAGCATCACGCTGCGCAGCAAACTAAGGGATGGTCCGACGACCGTGCACTCGAGCGCGGCCGCTCCGGGGTCGTTACCAACCAGAAGGTTGGCAGCACGCAGTGACCCCGCGTCCGCGGCGCCGGCCACCGGGACCCCGTAACGTTGATACCCGGTGCGACCGAGATCTTGAACCGTGGTGAGGAGGCCTCCGTCCAATACCTCGAACGTGGGATCGCCGGTCGGTGGATTGTTCCCAGTTCCGAGAGCAGGCACCTCTTCGAGCTCGGTAACGGAGTCGAATCGCACCCGATCCCCAGGCAAGAAGAAAGTCGGAGGGCTCGATCGGGCGTCGAACAATCGGAGCGAGGATCGGCCGATGAGATTCCAGCCACCGGGAGTCGCCGAGGGATACACGGCGGTCTGCCTTCCGGCGATGGCGACCGAGCCGGCCGGAACGCGGGTGCGCGGTGTCGCCATGCGTCGTGTTTCAATCATCTCGGGAAGAAGGCCCATATAGGCAAACCCGGGAGAAAACCCAAGCATGTAGACCCGATACTCGCTTCCAGAATGGATGGCAACCACTTCGGCACGACTCAACCCGGCGTTTTTCGCGACCGCGTCTAGGTCCTCACCGTCGTACACGGTCGGCACTTCTTTGAGCGGGGCCGCGGCAGACGGCTCTTCGGAGAGATCACGAGCGAGCTCGAGGAGGTGACCAGCGACGTCCTCGGCCCGCGCACGAATGGGATCGAAGAGCACCAGGAGGGATCGATACGTGGGCACGGCTTCCTGGAAGCCGTCGAAAGGCTGGTCAAGAAGCCTTCGATCGAGAGCTTGTACGAGCGCGTTGAGCTTGGGGTGGATACCGTCGCCAAACTCCACCGCGACCCCTGATTCGCCCGCGGGTAGAATCCGGGGAGCGCTCATCGAGATGGAGTCGATGACTCCTTACCGAACGGCGAGGGCGCGCAATTCGATCCTGGCGCCCAGGAGAGCTTCTCGCACGGCCTGAGCGTTCCTAACAGCGCTGGGGTTGTCTCCGTGCAGGCCAAGCGTTTCCGCACTGAGGGTCACTTCGCTCCCATCGTGCGATTTTACCTTCCCATCGCGAGCAATACTCACGGCCTGCGCGGCCGACTCCTTGGGGTCGCCGATCACCGAGCCCGCAATTTTCCGCGATTGGAGAGTCCCGTCCGGATTATAAATGCGATCCGCGAACGCTTCACCGGCGAAGCGAATCTTTTGTGCCTCGGCCGCCTCTCGCATCGTGGATGAAGTCGCCAAGCCCACGAGAACCAGCTCTCGACTGAAACCTGCGACGGCTCTAGCAATCGCACTCGCGAGCCCGGGATCGGAAGCCGCCTGATTGTAAAGTGCGCCATGTGGCTTGACGTGGACGAGCTCTACGCCGTGAGCGCGGGCAAATCCGGCAAGAGCCGCTATCTGATAGAGGACGTCTGCCTCGATCTCTGCAGGGCTCGCCTGCACCGGTCGACGACCGAAACCACGCAAATCGTCATAACCCGGATGCGCCCCGACGGCCACACCATGCCGCTTCGCGAGGGCCACGGTTCGATCCATCGTCTGCGGGTCGCCCGCGTGAAACCCGCAGGCAATGTTGGCAGAGGTAAGGAGCGGCAGGAACGCCTCGTCGCCGAAACCCTCGCCCACGTCGCCATTGAGATCGATGACCATGGTGGGAATTCTATACTCAAATCTCGTCCGGACGAGATTGAGTTAGGTCAACGATTCTTCGTCCTTGAAATCCCAGGCCCGAAGGGTCCCCGGCTCCAGCCGGATCATTTCGAGGCCGATGCCCTCGAGCGTGTCCGCATAGGTGTTTCCGCGCTCTTCGCCGAGATAACGAACCGCCATCCGCCGACTCGTATCGAGTATATCGGCGGGCTTCGAGACGGTCGCCTCACCACGTATCTCGATGCCTCGGTACGGTGAAGCCTGCTCGGCCACGAGCACCGAAGCCATGGGATTACGTTTCAGGTGCCTGGACTTGACGTCATCCTCCAAGATCACCACGGTGAACCCGCCGTCCCGGTACTCGTGCCAGACAGGCGAGAGCAGCGTGTGGCCGTCCTTCATGTGCGTGCCGAGGACCGCCAACGTCGAGCCGTCGAGAAGATCGTGGAGGTCTTCGGGTTTGAGATTCTTCCGCATGTCATTCTCCTTGTCAGACCAGGACTGGATTATAGTTGAGTCTTACTGGGAAGAAACCGCCTCGAGCACCGGATCATAGCTGAGTCGCTTTAACTCCTTCGCGGCTCCTCGGCGCATGCCGGGCTTGCATCCCTGAGAGGAAATACTTAACCTGTCGGCGCCTTCATGAAACAACCGGAAGACTTCGAGCTCATTGCCCGGCACATCGTCTCGGTCAAAGACCTGGGCGGGGCGGATCGTCTCTTCGGCGGGACGATGCTCGCCTGGCTGGACGAGGCGGGAGCCGCCTACGCCGTGCTGCAGGCACGGGTTTCGAATCTGGCAACCCGCCACATCGAGGTCATGGATTTCATCGCTCCCGGAAGGCTGGGCGACGTGCTTGGGATCTATGGCCGGGTGGCCAAGATCGGCAACACGTCGATCTCGATTGAAATGAAGGTGCTGGCCGAGGATCCGGCTAGTGCCGCGACGCGGGAGATCGTGCACACGACGTTCGTCTTCGTGGCGGTGGACAAGTGGGGCAAGAAGACCCCGATCCGCAAGAAGTGATCACGCCTCGGTCGGGGAGGTGCGGATCTCGATGAGGCGATCGAGCTCCCGGCGCAACTGCGAGATGATCTCGTCGTAAGGAAAGGCTCCCACCAGCTCTTCGCCCCTCTTCAGATTGACGAAGCGGGGACCGCACCATAATCCCAGATCGGCGTCGTCGGTCTCGCCCGGCCCGTTCACGCGGCATCCCATGACCGCTATCGTGAGGGCGTGATCCTGCGCGTAGGCCGTGAGCTCACGGACCTTTTCCGCCAGCTCCACGAACTGCTCGTTCTCGACCCGTGAGCAAGAGGGACAAGAGATGATGTTCAGGCGATCGTTCGCGAACTCGGGAACGGACCGAAATCGCCCGGAGGCGATGTCCTTCAGGATCTCGTGGCCGACCTCCACCTCTTCGTGCTTGCGGGGGTTGGGAAGCGTCAAGGACACTCGAATCGTGTCACCGATGCCGCGTGTCAGGAGCTGCTCGAAAGCGATGCGGGTCTTGATGACGCCATCCGGCGGAAGCCCGGCCTCGGTGACGCCAAGGTGGAGCGGGATTTCCGGACACTCCGCCGCGAAACGCGTGTTGGCATCGACGACCTTCGCGGGATCCGAGTCCTTGAGGGAAACGCAATAACGCGTGTACCCGCAAGCCTCCAGCATCTCCGCGTGCTCGAGCGCCGAAGCGACCATCGCACCGACGGAATCCTCGTCGAATTTCTCCGCGATCGCGGGATCCACCGAGCCGCAGTTGACACCGATAC
>JBOGJF010000031.1:0-2696 GCA_050747785.1 Vicinamibacteria bacterium | reverse complement strand
CGCGGAGAGTCTTCCCGGGGCGAAGATGACACCGGGCGGAGTGCTCAAGCTCCCGCGCGTCGCCGGCTCGGCTGGCGACATCCTGGTGCGGGTACGAGAGATTTTGCGCGAGCTTTCTCCCCAACCTAACATGTCTGGGATGGAAGAGGTGGACGCACGCCAGGGTCAGGGGGAAGGCGCGGGGAGATGAGGACGATCTCGGAAATCCCTGTTCTCCGGGTGCTGGCGGCGAGCACGTTGTTTCTAGCCCTTGGTTGCGGCGGTTGCCGCGAGTCCGCCCCGGTCGATGCGGTGATCGCGGAGGTGGGTGGGGAACCGGTGCTCTTGTCCCAGTTCGAGAGCTACGTGCGCGCGGTGAGCGAGGAAGATATCCCGTTGGTCGAGGGAGAGGTCAAATCGGCGCTACTCGAGCAGCTGATCGAAGAGCTTCTCATGTTGCGTGCCGCCGAGGACGAAGGAATCGAGGTCGACCCGCAGGAGATTCAGGCCATGGAAGGTGGAGTCCCGCCGGTTCCGGAGTTCGGCCCAGCGGAAGACGTTGAGGCTCCCGCGGACTGGCGGGGTCGAAACCCTCTCGAGTTGGCGGCTCATTTGAAAGTGAGAAAGCTGATGGACACCGCGATCCTAAAGGATGTCGAGGTGACCGAAGAAGAGATCGCCGCTCATTACGAGCAGAATCGTGTCTACTACAAACGTCCGGACGCAGTCGATATTTCCCAGATCCTCGTGGGGACGGAGGAGCAGGCGACCCAGTTACTCGCCGAGCTGCGCTCCAATGCGTCTCGATTCGAGGAGTTGGCCGAGCAGCACTCGCTCGCTCCGGAAGCCTCGGAAGGCGGGCATATGGGTACGTTTCGCCGCGGCGAGCTGCCGACTGCTTTCGAATCGGAAGTGTTCGAGCTGAAGAGAGGCGCCCTCTCAGGCGTAGTCAAGACGGATTTCGGGTTTCACATCTTTCGCGTGAACGCGAGCTACCCAGCCGAGGATCTGAGCTTGGACGAAATGCAAGCCTCGATACGGGTGGATCTCCTTCGGCAAAAGAGTGACGAGGCACTCGCAGTCTTCATGGAAAACCTCAGGCAACGCTATCCGGTTTGGATCGACACGGAGGAGCTCGATTTCCCGTATTCGAACCAAAATGGATACGACGTCACTCCCCGAGAGGAGACGGAGGGCCAGGGGCAAAACGCCGCCCGTTGAAAGGGCATGAAAGAGCCTCAAGAGGTCGACAAAGGAAGGGGAATGAAAAGAAAAGTGAGTTCTTTCATCGTCGCCTCGTTGCTCGCGGCGACCCCGGCGGACGCGGCCCAGAGCCGCATCGTTGAACGGATCGTGGCCAAGGTCAACGGTCAGATCATCACCAAGTCTCAGCTCGACGAGGAAGTTCAATCCACGCTCGCGCAGCTCGGTCCCGCACCGAGTTTCGAGGAAGAGCAGCGTCGATTGGCCGAGATACGCCCGCAGGTGCTGGAGCGACTCATCGACAACCTGCTCATCCTCCAGATGGCTGAAGAGAGAGGCCTGCAGGTGCCACCACAGTACTTCGACGAATGGAAGGCGAACGTGATGAAGGAAATGAAATTCGCCTCCGAAGAGGAGCTGATACGACAAATGGAGCTCCAGGGACTGACCCTGGAAGAGTTCAAAAGGAAATGGGAACAGGGTCTATTGATTCAAGAGGTTCGTCGCATCGAGGTGGACAACAAGATTTCTGTCAGCGAACCCGAGATCGAGAAGTACTACCAGGAGCACGTTATTGAGTACTCCGAGCCGGCCAAGGTGCGGATTCGAGAGATCGTCGTGCGTTTCGGCGCGGACGACGAAGCCCAGGTGGCCGAGAGAATGGATCGCTTGCGACAGGACATCGTGCAGGGAGCCGACTTTGCCGAGGTTGCCAGACAGAGCTCCGACTCGTCGTCTCGTGACGCCGGTGGAGACCTCGGCTTCTTCGAGGAGGGAGAGCTCGCCGAGGCGCTGAACAACGCGGCCTTTAGCCTCTCTCCCGGTGAAGTAAGCGACGTCCTCAGGTTCGGGTCCGCGTTCTATCTGATCAAGGTGGAGGAGAAGACGGAGCAGAGGACCTTGCCTCTCGACGACGTGCGTAAGACGATCGCCGACGCCATCTTCGAACGCAAGATGCGCGAGCAGAGCGAGAAATATATAGCTCAGCTGCGCGATCACGCTATCATCGAAATTCAGTTGGACCCCGCCACCGAACCGGCGCAACCGGCGCCCGCCGGACCCGGCGAGTAGAACACGCGGGGAGAGAACGAGCCGGTTCGAACGGGGGTGTGCTTGCGCGTGGACAATTTTCTCAAGCAATCCCGTCTCGTCAAGCGTAGAACGATGGCCAAGGAACTGTGCGAGGATGGCGCGGTAATGGTGAATGGAAAGCTGGTGAGGGCCAGCAAGGAGATCGCGCCCGGTGATCGGGTGACCATGAAACTCTGGAATCGATCGCTCGAGATCGAGGTGGAGAGGCTTCCCGAAAGACCCCCCTCCGCCGCAGACGCTCGCCTGCTCTATCGGATCGTCTCGGACGAGATGCTCGGGGAGCAGTCAGCCCGCCCGCAGGCGCGAAGTCGCCGGAAGTCGAGCCGGAGCCATCAGCTCCCTGAAGCTCCCGAGCGAGGAGCGAGGGAGCACTGAGCCGTGGGATGTGTGGGGCCCCGCGGCAATGAATGGAGCCCTCGGCC
>JBOGJF010000030.1:0-4851 GCA_050747785.1 Vicinamibacteria bacterium | reverse complement strand
GAATGGGGCTTGGCTTACAAGGTGCTGCGGAAAGACAACCCAGGGCTCATCTTGGTCTCGATCACTCCGTTCGGGCAAGACGGCCCATATGTCGACTTCATGGCCTCCGATCTCGAGATCATGGCGCTCGGGGGTGTGATGTCGTTGACCGGAGAGGAGGGCGGCGAGCCCATGAGGGTGACCGTCCCCGCCGCACCCATGTGGGCGGGTGCGGAAGGCGCGATGGGTGCTCTCACTGCGCTCGTGCACCGTACCATGACTGGACGTGGACAATGGGTCGACGTTTCGGCGCAAGTCGCCGCCATGGCTGCCGTCGCGCACGCTCCGATCTACTGGGATCTCAACCGCGAGAACCCGGAACGCTCCGGCATCTTCATGACCGGCCGGACCCTGACCGGTGCGCGCATGCGCGTCATGTGGCCGTGTCAGGATGGGTGGATCAACTTCATCATTTACGGGGGTCCCGTTGGGCGCCACACGAACCGAGAGCTGGTCCGATGGATGGCGGAAAGGGACATGGCACCCGCCTGGCTCGAGGAAAAGGACTGGAGTACGTTCACGGTTCCCGAGATCACCCAGGAAGAAATCGACAAGTTGGAGGCCCCTATCCTTGCTTTCATGGCGACGATCACCAAGCGTCAGTTCTACGAGCGCGCGTTGGATCGCGGCATGCTCGGCTATCCCGTCGCCACGGCGAAGGAAATTCACCAAGATCCCCAATTGAAAGAACGTAAGTTCTGGCAGGATGTGCGCATTCCTGGCTTAGAACGCACGTTGAGATTCCCGGGCGGATTCGCAATCGTCAACGGGAAGCGATTGCAGGTCCGTGTTCCCGCGAGAGAGCCTAATGAGGCAGTCGAAGGCGAAAGGAGACGCTGATGTGTGCAATCGCCAGGGAGACTGTCCGTCCGCCGGCAGAAGCTGTCGCCGATCTCCGGAGCACGTTGGAGTGGCTCCGATCCGAGGGACAGCTCATCGAGACGGACAAGGAAGTCGACCCCAATCTCCAGATCACCGGCCTGCAAAAACACCTGGACGGCGGTTGTCCGATCCTGTTCAACAACGTCAAGGGGAAGCCGAACCATCGGGTGGTGACGAATCTCTTCGGCGACATCGAGATCATCAACAAGATGTTCGGCTGGAAGGACGACACGGACCGAACCCGCAGGCTCGCCCATGCCCTGTCCCATCCATTGAAGCCGATCGAAGTCTCGCAGGATCAAGCGCCTTGTCAGGAGCATGCGATCGAAGAGCCGAAAGACGTGAACGAGCTCGTGGTCGCCATCCGGCACACCGAGTACGAGCCAGAGCTCACGGTGGGGTCTGGAATCCGCGTGGTCAGTGGTGAGCACTTCGGCGGCGGTACCGATCTCGGGTACAACCGCATGAACTTCCGTTGGGGCAACGTCGGTACGTTTCAGATCTCGCCCGGCTCGCACATGTGGCAGGTCGTGTCCAAGTACTACCAAGACGACGAGCCCGTTCCCATCACCATGTGTTTCGGTGTGCCCCCGGCGTGTACGCTGCTGGCCGGGGCGGGCTTCGATTACGTGATCCTGCCCCAGGGCTGTGACGAGATTGGGATCGCGGGCGCGGTGCAAGGGACTCCGATTCGCCTCGTCAAGGCGCGCACGGTCGACGCGATGGCGTTGGCCGACTGCGAGCTGGTGCTGGAAGGCTACGTCAACCCTCGCGACCGTCGTTTCGAGACCGCGGAGGCCGAAAAGGCGAACGTGCAGGGCCGCTACCCCTTCCACCCCGAGTGGGCGGGCTACATGGGTAAGTCCTACAAGGCTCCGACGTTCCACGTGACGGGTGTGACGATGCGCAAGCCCGAGACCAAGCCCATCCTCTTCGCCCTCGGCGTGCACATGCTCGATTGCCACAACATAGACTCGACGGTGCGCGAGGCGGCGATGTTCGAGCTCTGCGAGCGGTTGCAGCCCGGGCTCATCCAGGACGTCAACATTCCTTACTGTATGACCGACTGGGGAGGCGCCGTCATACAGGTGAAAAAACGCAACAAGATAGACGAAGGCTGGCAGCGGAACTTCATGGCCGCGCTGCTCTCGTGCTCGCAAGGAATGCGCCTTTGCATCGCGGTCAGCGAGGACACCGATCCCTACGACATGGACGATCTCATGTGGTGTCTCACCACCCGCGTGAATCCCAAGACCGACATTATCAACCCGTTGCCCGGGGGGCGCGGACAAACCTTCATGCCCGCGGAGCGGATGACCGCCGGCGAAAAAGAATGGACGGCTTCCAACACCCATTTCGAGGGAGGTATGGGAATCGACGCCACCGTTCCCTTCGGATACGAAAACGACTTCATGCGACCGATCTACCCCATCGACAAGGTTCGGCCGGAGGATTTCTTCTCGGCGAAGGACATCGAGAAGGCAAAGTCGCGAATGAAGGGTTGGGTGAAGTCTCTCGCCCGGACCGGGCGCTGACCGAGCCTATCCTCGGCGAATCGGAGTTCGGCTGCGACATCGGCGTCCCGCGCAGTGTCCTTCGCGGAAACGCGAAGGCGTGGCCTTCGCTCTTCCAGCGGGCCATTTCAAGGTAGGTTCAACCACCCGGGCCGTAGCCATGAAATCATTTACTTGAACTAAACCCTCATCCGAAACGCTCGGGTCAAAGGCTGCGAGAGGGGCGTGCGCTTTCCCTGCTCGGCGTCTCTCAGTAGGCGCAGAATGTGCGGGCCCAGGGCATCGAGCTCCGTCGAAACGTACTGCTCACCGCCGAAATGGAGGATCGTTTCGGTCTGACGGCGGAGAATCCAGGCGTCCTGCTTCAGAATCCGAATCGCGATGGGCCGGAGCGCAAGCGCAAGCGGTCGGCCGGGCACACGGGTGCGAAAGGACAACGTCGAGAATAAGCGCGTGTCGAAATCATCGAGTGGGGTGAGAGCGGACGAGACACAGACATGATTCTCTCCGAGACGATACTCGACCTGGGCGATGCTGGGAAGGAGGAAACGATCGACGTGCTGGACGACACCGCCCGAGGGGGCGAGAATCCGCCCCACCAGGCCCGCCGGCCGAGGCTCGCCCAGGTACTCGGCTTCGACTCGGTCGTGCCATCGCCGGACCACGACATCGATCTCGTAGGGCTGGCGGTTCCCTCGAAACCATCCCCGATGGAGAAAAGCCGTATGCGGCACGTCGAGTGCATTTTCCGCTACGGCGTGAATCGTCCCCCTCATGTCGAAGCTCTGGCGTACCGTGACGTAGCCGGGCTCTTGGAGATACGGAAATCGAAAGGGCTCACGCGGGGGGGCGGTGTCCGGAGTCGCGAAGATCCAGATGAACCCATCTTGCTCGCGGCAGGGGTACGAGGGAATACTGCGCCCGGGCGTTTCCGGAGCGGTCAATAGTCCGGGCAGAGAGCGACACGCTCCGCCGCCATCGAACTGCCAGCCATGGTAGCGACATTCGATTCGGCCGCCTACGGTTCTCCCGAGGGAAAGCGGAGCGTTCCGGTGAGCGCAGCGATCGAGTAATGCGCAAGGTCTGCCTCCCTCTCCGCGAAACAGGACGATCGGCGTTCCCCAGAGCTGGCGGCGTAGTGGTTTCTGCCCGAGCTCCCGGGACGAGCAGGCGATATACCAGTCATCGATGACTCGGGCGATGGAGAAGTGGTCCTTGCCGGTACCGCCGTGCGTGCTCATCAACTCGATTGTAAATCAGGGTGGCGACGATTCGCCCAAACCGAGCGTTGGAGCTCTCCAACGCCTGGAAACCCGCTTGCGGGCATAATCGACGAATGCAAATATTTTTCGCGGAGGTGTCGATCCGGGGGTTCTCCGTTCGACCTACCGATGGGGAAGCAAGAGTAGAATGGAGACAACTTTCCGCCGTCGCGGGGAGGATGGCCGCCGGGCCCGTCCGCGGAGCATTCCCTGCCGAGCATTGCCTCATGTCGGCGGACTCGACGTGCGTAGTGCAGGGAGGAGTGGAAGATGAGTAAAGTCCGAGTGCTGGTTGGAACACGCAAGGGTGCGTTCGTCCTGACGTCGGACGCGAAGCGCGGGCGCTGGGACATCCAGGGTCCCCTCTTTGCGGGCTGGGAGATCTACCACCTCAAGGGATCTCCCGCCGATCCGAATCGGCTGTTTGCGGCGCAGTCGAGCGGCTGGTTCGGGCAGATCATCCAGCGATCGAGCGACGGCGGAAAGACCTGGGAGCAGCCTGGCACACCGCCGGGCGAGCCGACCACCATGCCGGACGGAACGCCCAAGGGTGAAAGCAACAAGTTCGTTTACGACACCTCCCCGAAGACCGGCGCCCCGCTCACCACGCACCAATGGTATGACGGAACGCCGCACCCCTGGGAGTTCAAGCGAGTCTGGCATCTCGAGCCGTCCCTGACCGATCCGGATACCGTCTACGCCGGCGTGGAAGACGCGGCCCTGTTTCGCTCGACCGACGGCGGCCAGACGTGGTACGAGCTAGCCGGCCTGCGTGGCCACGGCTCCGGGGCCCAGTGGCAGCCAGGAGCCGGAGGGATGTGCCTGCACACCATCCTTTTGGATCCGAGCGATCCCGGGCGGATTTTCGTCGCCATCTCGTCCGCCGGCGCCTTCCGGAGCGACGATGCCGGCAAGACCTGGCGACCGATCAACCGTGGGTTGAAGTCCCAGTACATCCCAGACCCGGATGCCGAAGTGGGTCACTGCGTCCACCGCATCGCGATGAACTCCTCGCGTCCGAGAGTTCTCTTCATGCAGAAGCACTGGGACGTGATGCGTAGCGACGACGCCGGCGAGTCGTGGCAAGAAGTCAGCGGGAATTTGCCGACAGACTTCGGGTTCCCAATTGACGTTCACGCGCACGAGCCGGACAC
>JBOGJF010000029.1:0-2332 GCA_050747785.1 Vicinamibacteria bacterium | reverse complement strand
CATGAAGACACACGGGATTTCGTACTTTTTCGTTGTCATGTTCCTCGCGGCAGGTGCCCTGCGAGCGGGACAGGATCCAAAGGTGACGCCCGTCGTTCTCGATGTCGATCCCGGAATCGACGACGCTCTCGCGATCCTGCTGGCGCTCTCCTCGCCGGAGTTGAGCGTCGAGGGAATTACGGTCGTCGCGGGTAACGTCGAGGTCGATGTCGGCTTCCGGAACGCACGTCAAATCATCGAGCTCGCCGGTCGTTCCGATATTCCCGTGGCACGCGGTGCCGAGTCACCGCTCGTGGGGCGATTGGTTACTTCCCGCCACGTGCACGGCGAGAACGGCCTGGGTAACGTGGAGCTACCAGCTCCTGCAGCAGTGCCGTATCCGGGCACCGCGACCAATCTCATCGTCGACAAGATTCGCGAGCACGCTGGACGCATTACGCTCATCCCCGTTGGCCCGCTCACCAATATCGCTATCGCCTTGAAGCAGCATCCCGAGCTCGTCCCCGACATCAAGGAAATCGTTCTCATGGGAGGCTCCCTTTCCGGCGGCAACATTACACCCGCGGCCGAGTTCAATATCTACAACGATCCCGAGGCCGCGGAGATGGTCTTTCATTCTGGCGCTCCCATCGTGATGGTCGGGCTCGACGTCACCGAAAAAACGGTTCTGGGCACCGACCATCTGCGTTCGGTCGAGAGGGCGGCAAGCCCGATCAGCGAGCTGGTGTGGAGTCTCACCGAGTTCCATCTCAACGAGCGAGGAGCCCAAGGCATCATGATGCACGATCCTCTGGCCGTGGGCGTTGCCATCGACTCCTCGTTCGTCGAAACGAGGCTCCTCCACATCGGCGTCGAGACGAGGGGCGAGATAACGCGCGGCGAGACCGTGGCGGCTCGGAAGGGATACTCCTTGAAGTTCCTGGAATCGCACGGCACGAGGACCGTCGCCGGCCAGGAAGAGCTTGCTCCGAACGCGAAAGTCTGTGTGGGAGTCGACTCGCAGCGCTTTCTCGATTTCTTCGTGGCGCGCGTGCTTGGCGGTCAGCACTGAGCCCGAGCTTATCGATCTTCAACCGCGTTCATCCAATCCCTCGAACGATGCGAGATCTTTGACGCCCGAGCCCGTCAACGGAAGCAACGCCTTGAGACCCTCTCCGCCGTGCGTCCGTTCCCAGACCCGGTAGCCGGCCAAGGCGGCTGCGGACGTGGGCTCGACCAGCAGCCCGCGCCGTGCCAGGAGGCGCTGGGCGTCACGGATTTCGTCGTCTCTCACCGCCACCGCCGCGCCCTCCGTGAGTCGAATGGCTTCGACGATCTGCTCCAACCGCACCGGTTGACGCACGGCGATCCCCTTGGCGATGGTCTGGAGCCTGTCTTTTTTTGCGCGCTTCGAGTCTCTCCCCGTGAGCCGGGCATAGACAGGATCATAAGATGCCGCTTGCACGGCGATGAGACGCGGGATCCTCTCCACCAGCCCCAAGGTAAGGAGCTCACTGAAACCCTTGAAGGCCCCCAGTAGCAGGGTGCCATTCCCCACCGGGAAGACGATCGCCTCCGGTAAAGGGTCCGCCTGCTCGAAGATCTCGTACGCGAAGGTCTTCGTTCCCTGGAGGAAGAAGGGTTGCCAGCTATGGCTGGCGTAGTAAGTCTCCCTCGACCGCTGCATAGCCTCCGCGGCGACTTCTTCCCGGCTTCCTGGCACGCGCTCCAGGACCGCGCCGTAGCTCTTGATTTGCACCGCCTTTTCCGGGGTCACCTCTTCGGGAACCAGCACGCGACACCGTATCCCCGCCGCCGCGGCGTAGGCGGCTATGGAACAGCCCGCGTTGCCCGAGCTGTCTTCCAGGATCTCCTGGATCCTCATTTCCTTCAGTCGGCTCAGCAGAACCGAGGCACCTCGATCCTTGAACGAGCCGGTCGGAGCTCGGTATTCCAGTTTGAGGAGCAAGGCGTTACCATCCAACTCCACCTCGATCAACGGCGTTTGGCCTTCCCCCAGAGTGACGATCGCGGACTCGTCGTCGACAGGAATGGCGGCGCGATACCGCCAGAGCGACTCCTCCCTGCCCAGACGGCTCCGGAGCTCCGGGGGAGGCACCATCTCGATGTCGAGCACGCCACCGCACGCACACCGGTAGACCCGGCCATCGGGATCCGATTCTCTCCCACAGGCGAGGCATACCAGCTTCCAGTCCTTCATCCCACCGTCGATCATCATCGAACTGCACCCTCGCCTCAAACACATCCACGCGCTGTCCATGCCGCCGTGATCGTGCGACAATCAGAACCCAAGCAACCGCGCGAACGGGGGTATGAATGAGAAGATCAAGCG
>JBOGJF010000028.1:0-2787 GCA_050747785.1 Vicinamibacteria bacterium | reverse complement strand
TGTCAGCGGAGACTACGCCCTTCCGCGCCTCCAGAGGGCCTGGACGGCCTCTTTGTATTGGTCGAGGTGCACGTCCATGGCCGCCATCATGTTCTTCAAGAGCTTTGCTTTGAGCGAAGGGTTCCTTTCCAAGAAAGCGCGCATCCTATCCCCGGGGATCACCACGTAGTCTCCATCGGTCTCCGCGACCGCGGTTACCCGCGAGCTCTTCCCGCCGTGCACCGTCATCTCGCCGAAATGATCGCCCGGTCCGAACTTCCGAAGGCGGATGTCCTTGCCATCGAGCTTCATTCCGACCGCTATCGTTCCATGGTGTAGGAGAACCAGCCCGGGAAAAGGGCCTCCTTCACGCAGAAGGAGCTCACCCGCCTTGAAAGACTTCTTGTCCGCTGCCGCAAGAAAGCTCCGTATCTCGTCGAAAGTGAGGTCCTGAAAGAGAACGCTTCGCTCGAAAAAGCTCATGTCTTCGTTCAGAATGACCAGCCCTCCGGAACTGGTTCCCTCTGGGGCGGCTGGCGAAGGAGAAGCAGCGCCTCTTGGCTCAACCCCCTCCCTCAAAGCCCGATAGCGCTCTTGGACGTCTTCGTATCCCAAATTCATCTCCAGGATCTTGGAATACGTCTGCTTGGCTTCTTCCAGCTGGTGAGAGGATTCCTGGAGCCGTGCGACTCGATAGAAGACCGGGGCGTTCTCGGGAGTCACTTGTTGGTCCCCGATGATCTCCTTGTACTTCTGAATGGCAAGCTCCGCGAAACCCATCTCTTCCAGAATGGGTCCTAAAAGATCCACCGCCTCCGGGTAAGAGGGATCGTCCTGCTGAACTCTCTGAAAACACTCGAGCGCCTTCTTCTTGTCCTCCCCTTTGGCGAAAGCCCGACCCGCAAGAAAATGTTCCCCTGCATTTGCGTAGTTGCGGGCGGCATCCAGCCATTTTCCGGATTGCTCGAATAAAGGAGCCGCCCGCGAATGGGCACCGCCGCGCTCGAACATCTCGGCGCTCATGGCGAGCTCGCCGATGTTGGCATACCATTCGGCCGCAGAATCAAAGGCTCCCGCCTTCTCGTAGTTCTCTGCAGCCTCTTTCTTCATATCCAAAGTTTCGAAGACTTGAGCCGCCTTGTAGAAGTCCTTTGCCGTAAGGAACACGTTCGCCAACGGCTTTGCCAACTCGCCGCGTCCCACGAAGTTCATCAATTCATAGCCGATGTCTTCTTTGGAGCGCCGATAGAGGTCCGCCGCCCCTTCCAAATTCTGCTGCTTCAACGAGCTGATGACGCTCGTGATCAACTCTTTCTTGGAAACGACGCTCTCTTGTGCGGAAGCCATTCCCTCTGCCACGGTTTGAATCGGCATGGATCTTCTCCTTATCTCCCACCGCTCCTCAGGCGCTCTTTCTCAGTCGAGGCGACTTCTTTTTTGCAACCTGTTCGGAACGTGCGGTCAGCTGAAATACGTGGTAGCCCCACGGTGGCATGTCGAGATAGAGGCCTCCGGATACGAGGTCGTTCCCCTCGGGATCGTATCGAGCCGACCCCATCAAGTCTTCGAGCTGCACCGGAAGCCCGGTAAGTTCATAAAACGGAAGACGGACGTAACACTGACTCTGCTGCTCGGCGTAGTTGACGACAATCAACCGTCACTCGTCTTCCTCGACTTCCCAAGCGTAGGCGATGAAGTTGTCCCAGCTACCGTTCCCTTCCCAGGCGGCTCTACATTCGAGCAAACGCCACTGGCCCTTGCGTACAACCGGCTGCCGTAGCACCTTCAGGAGGCGCTCGTAGAAGCGTTGCAGCGCTTCGTCGGTCGGCTCGACGGGTGCGCGGACTAGATGCGGGGAGATCCGCTTCTTCCGGGCCTCGAACTGCCCCTGATGGAAGAATCGAAGGCCAGGACATAGAAACGTGATGAGAGCCGCTGCCTCGTGCTTCCCGGGCGCGAAGGTTGCAGCAGCCCTGGGCTCGTCGTGATTCTCCAGAAAGCGGGCCAGCTTGTTCTGGTAGTCGAGCCCGGCGTGGAAATGCTCACGCACCGGTCGGGCACGCCCCTCGCGAAGGCGGTCGTAGAGCCGTTTGTCGTAGGTATAGTCAAAGCCCTGTTGCTGAAGCGTCCATTCCAGATCCCAGTAGACCTCGGCCATGAAGCAGAAGTCCGGAAAGCGCTCTCGAACCCTTTGTATCGCCTTCGGCCAGAACGGCTCTGCCTGGATGCCCCAGGTCCGTTGAAAAACCTCCGGTAAGATCAGCATCGCCATGTCGCAGCGCACCCCGTCACACTGCCCCGCGATCGTAAGCAGCTCTCCGAGCATGGCTTCCTGCGTGGCCGGATTGCCGTAGTCGAGCTGTAGTGTGTCCGGCCACCCATCGAAGTACGGGTCACGCCCGTGAGCGAGAAGGAGGTCGCCTTGCTTGCGCTCGACCGACGTGTAGTTCTTGGGCGCCCGTGCCAAGTCCTGCTCGGTTCCGGAGACGTAATACTCGGGATGATCCTCGACCCAGGAGTGATCCAGGGCCGTGTGGTTGGGAACGAAATCGAGCATCAGCCTCAGGCCACGTCTCAGGAGTCGTTCGCGCAACCGGCCAAGCGCGGCATCGCCTCCCAAACGGTGGTGGGCCGAGTAGCCGGTGATGGCGAATCCGGATCCCTCGATGTCTTCGTCACACAGGTCCGGGAGAGTCTCCTCGAACTCCTTGCGCCATTCTTGATGGGTGCGTGAAACCCGCCGACACGCCGGGCCGGTTTGCCAGACGCTTAGAAACCAAACCAGGTCGAAGCCCATCCCGGCCAGGC
>JBOGJF010000027.1:0-2010 GCA_050747785.1 Vicinamibacteria bacterium | reverse complement strand
TCGCGAGGATCTGTCGATCGATCCCTTCTTGGCCAACCGCACCGTGGCGGTGAAGTTCACCAAGCTTTTTCGTTTTTAGCCCCGTCCTCTTCGCGGCCTTAGTCCCAATTCAGACCGGGACACACCTCTCAGTAGACGGCGACACACCTCTTAGGGGAAGATGGGGAGTCGCCGCTCTCGGCAGTTGTCATGAATTGTCGCATGGCACCCCTTGAAGCTTTCAACGGCAAGAGCCGCTCCCAATAATTGGCGTGAGAGGTGGGATGTATCAATCGGTGCGAGTCGTCGCCATCCTGATGCTCCTCTGTCCGGCGGGCGCATTCGCTGACGTCGTCGTCTTCAAGGATGGCACGCGTTTGTCCGTGCAAGGCTATGTGATAGAGAGCAACCTGCTCGTCCTGACGATGACGAATGGGCAGATTCGCTCGGTGGCGCGCAGCTTGGTCGATCTCGAGACCACCGAGCGGCTGAACGCGCCCACAAGACCAGAACCGCCGCTGGCACCTCTGCCACCACCGTCTCTTCCCCCTTCTTCGGGTGGAAACGGGGGAGGTTCGTCCATTCAGCCTTTGGTGCCTCACGAGTCGGTCATGATAGCTCCGTCGCCGGAGCCGGCGCCGGTTTCCACGAGCTCGCTCCCGTCCTTTTCGCCGCCCGCCCCGGTTGCTCCTGAGGTGATGACGCAGGACTCCGAGGGACGCATCACGTTGCGCGCGACCCGAACGGCCGAGCCGATCGTGATCGACGGCCAACTGGACGATCCCGTCTACTCGAGAGTGAAATCCATCAGCGGGTTCATCCAGCAGGATCCCGACGAAGGCCAGCCCAT
Source organism: Vicinamibacteria bacterium (assembly GCA_050747785.1). Lineage (GTDB taxonomy): Bacteria > Acidobacteriota > Vicinamibacteria > Marinacidobacterales > DATDRI01 > CBDANW01. Next base: position 1,181 of record JBOGJF010000027.1, on the reverse strand, counting down.
CAGCGAGGAAACCGAAGCGTGGATTCTATTCGACGATCGCAATTTCTATATCTCCGTCCGCTGCTGGGACAGCCAACCGGAGCGTATGATCGCCAACGAAATGCGGCGCGATCATAACGGCATCACGAGAAACGAGAACATGACGATGACGGTCGACACCTTCTACGACCGTCGCAATGGCTTCTACTTCACGGTCAACGCGATCAGCGCTCTTCGGGACATGTTGGTGGGCGACGAGGGCCAGAACAACAACGTCGACTGGAACACCGTTTGGGATGCCAAGGCCTCGATGGACGATCGGGGCTGGTCGGTCGAGATGGCCATCCCCTTCAAGTCGATGCGGTTCAAACACTCGGGTCCCCAGGTCTGGAGCTTCAATCTTCGACGCACCATCGGTTGGAAGAACGAGCGGGCGTTCCTGGCGCCGATCGCCGCCGCCTATTCCGGGCAGGGCCCTTTCCAGTTCTCCGAGGCTGCCACGCTGGTTGGCGTGGAAGTGCCCGGCTCGAACCGGACCCTGGAGCTCAAACCCTATGCGATCTCCTCCCTCACGACCAATCAGAACGCCGATGAGCCTTTTTCGAACGACCCGGACGCAGACGCCGGCTTCGACGTCAAGTACGGCTTGACCAGCGCTCTCATCGGGGACTTCACCTACAACACCGACTTCGCCCAGGTCGAGGAAGACCAGCAGCAGATCAACCTGACACGGTTCAACCTCCTGTTCCCCGAAAAAAGAGACTTCTTCCTCGAGGGCCAGTCGATCTTCGCGTTCGGAGGCGGCGGAGCGCGGGGACCCGGGGGCGGTGACACCCCGATTGTTTTCTTCAGCCGACGCATCGGTCTGACGGAAGAGGGCGAGGACCCCATCCGGGCCGGCGGTCGGGTGACGGGTCGCGCCGGTCTCTACCGTATCGGCGCCTTGAACATCCAAACGCGAGGCGTCGAGGAAAACCCCTTGATCCCCGCCACGAACTTTTCCGTCTTGCGGGTGAGACGCGACGTTCTGCGGCGAAGCGACGTTGGAGTCATCGCCACCTACCGGAACACGTCGCTCACCGAAGAGGCAAGCTCCAATTCGGTCTTCGGCGCCGATGGAAACTTCACGTTCTTTCAAAGCCTCCAGCTCAATGGCTACTACGCCATGAGCCGAACCGACCTGGATCAGGGAGGGACGACCC
>JBOGJF010000026.1:0-2139 GCA_050747785.1 Vicinamibacteria bacterium | reverse complement strand
CTCTTCTATGGTCGGGAAGAAGTAATACCCGAATGCCGGGGCCAGGAAGAGGTTCTTGAAATCGAACAATTCATTGTGCGTGCCGAATGTGAGGGTGTGGGCTCCCCGGATCCATGTCATGTCGTCGGTGATCTCGAGGATGTCCTGGTCGAGAGAGTTGGCCTGCGAAAACTGCTCGCTGCCGAGGATGACCTGGGCATTGCGCGACGCTCCGCCGATCTCCACCGCAGGAAAATCGGCGCGTGACGCGCGTTTGTCGCGGATGGTGGTGTAGCTGAGCCGCGCTTCGTTGAACGCGCTGGCGCTCAGCGCGCTGTTCAACTGCGCCACCGAGGAGTTGGTCTCGTCCGCGAAAACATAGGTCGAGGTCGGGAAGCGGAAGCGGGTGAAGAAGCGGTCCGAGACGACGTCGCGGGTGGCGTCGACGTAGTTGTGGCGCAACGTGAACTGGTTGGTGCTTCCGAGGTTCCAGTCGAGGCGCGCGAAGAAGTTGTCGCTGCTCTTGGTCTGGGGAAATTCACCGAGAGTTCCCGTATCGTGGTTGTATCTTGCCATCGCAATCTGTTGAGCCCGAGCGGCCAGGGCAGCGATGTCCGCACGGAGAGAGTCACTGCCGGGCTCGGCGGATACGCCGGTCGGCTCTGAGCGATCGTTCACCTCGGCGTTGACGAAGAAGAATAGCCGGTCGCGCAGGATCGGTCCCCCCAGCCGTCCGCCGTACTGTTCCGCATCGAAGTCGGTGATTGGGTTATCCGACGGTCCGTCGCCGACAAAGGAGGCGTCGCGTTTGGAATAGAAGACTGATCCCTGGAGGTCGTTCGCTCCCGAACGGGTCACGGCATTGACGCCGCCCCCGGTAAAGCCACCCTGGCGGACGTCATACGGCGAAACCACGAGCTGGAGCTCCTGGATTGCGTCGAGCGAGATCGGCGGCGCGTCCGCCTGCCCGCCCGGCGTACCGGTGTCGGCGAGGCCGAACAGATCGTTGTTGACGGCGCCGTCGATCTGAATGTTGTTGTATCGGTTGCTCTTACCTGCGATCGTCATGCGCGTGCCCGTTGGATCCCCCGCGTCGACGTTGACGTACGGGTTGGTTCGCGCAAAATCCTGAAGTGAGCGGTTGACCGTCGGCAGTGACTCGATCTGCTCCTGTGAGACAGCCGAGGAAGCCCCGGTCCTATTCGGGTTGATGATCTCGTCCACGGTCGCCGTTACGGTGATCGCTTCGCTGACCGTGGCCAGTTGCATCTTGATCTCCGGCACTTCGGTCGTCTGTCCCAGGCGTACTTCGAGATCGCGCTCCTCCGCGGGCCTGAAGCCTTCCAGCTGCGCCGCCACGCGGTACGGTCCCCCCACTCGGGCGTTCGGAATGATGTAGCGCCCGTTCGATCCGCTGACCGTTGAGTAGTGCGTGTTCGTCGGAACGTGGATGACTTCGATCGTTACGCCCGGGAGTGCATCTCCCTCGGCAGTCACCACGCCGGAGACATTGCCAGTGGTGACCTGAGCTTGGCCGACCGAGGCGAACGCGAGGATGAGGAGAATGAAACTGACTGCGAGACTGCGGTGGTGCATCAGACCCTCCTTGCTGAGCTTTGTTAATACAAGGATTCTATTGCTTTTCGTCCACTAAAAACTCTTCAAAAACGCTTCGTTGGTCGGAAACTTCTGGAGTCTTTCCAAAAGCATCTTCATTGCGGTCATGGGATCGGTGCCGGCGAGGGCGCGGCGGAGCGTGTGGATCTTCGGCAGGACGGTCGGCGGCAGGAGCTTCTCCTCTTTCCGCGTACCCGTCTGAGCGATGTTCATCGCGGGGAAGATCCTACGCTCGAATAGGCCACGATCGAGCACGATTTCCGTATTTCCAGTCCCTTTGAATTCCTGGAAGATGACTTCATCCATTCTCGACCCAGTGTCAACCAGTGCTGTGGCGACGATGGTGAGCGAGCCCCAATCCTCGGCATTGCGCGCGGCGCCGAAAAACCGCCGCGGCTTCTCCATCGTCCGGGCATCGATGCCGCCCGAAAGGATCTTTCCCGATCCTCGCTGCTCATTGTTGTATGCGCGTGACATCCGTGTGATGGAGTCGCAGAGGATGACCACATCCTTTTTCATCTCCACCAGCCGGCGGGCCCGCTC
>JBOGJF010000025.1:0-5506 GCA_050747785.1 Vicinamibacteria bacterium | reverse complement strand
GTCTGGAGCTCCGGCCACCTACGGGTGGACGCCCCATCCTTCTCTTCATTTTTTCTCCGACCTGCTCGATCTGCCACGCGACCCTGCCAACGTGGAAAGAGCTCTACCAGTCCGCCCAGGCGGCGGGGATCGAAGTGCTGTCGCTATCCGTGCTGGATCCCTCGCGCACGGCGCAGTACGTCGATGCCAACCAAGTACCCTGGAATGTGTATTCTCTCGCTGGCCGCGGGGCCATCGCCACCCTAGGCGTCGAGCGGGTGCCTACCACACTGGTGCTCGATGGGGGCGGCACGATCTCTCTCGCCGTGAGCGGGCAATTGAGCCCCGAGCAGCAGGCGGAGATCCTGGGAGCTCTCGAGATCGACGTTCAGGGCTAGCGTTTCCTCCTGCCTCCCACCGCCGGTTGGGACCACCTCAGGGAAGGATCTTGTGGCGTTTCATCTTCTCGTGAAGCGTCGTGGGATTGATGCGGAGTCTCTCCGCCGCTTTTTTCTGACTACCGTCGACACGCGCCAGGGTTTGGATGATGACCCGTCTCTCGATGTCGGCGATGAAGTCTCTCAATGACACGTCACTAGGTGGCGCGGCGTCCGGGAAGTCGAACGAAGGCGCGCCACAAAACTGCTCGGGCAGCGTACTGCCTTCGAATCGTGCCGCAGAAGCGATCGACACCGCCCGCTCGATCACCATCGAGAGCTCGGCGACGTTGCCCGGCCAATCGTAAGCCATGTAGCTTTCGATGATGTTGGGCGGCACTCCCATCGGCTTGAGGTGGAACCGGTCACAGGAACGTTTCAGGAAGTGTCCCACCAAAGCCGGAATGTCCCCCCGTCTTGCTCGCAGAGGTGGAATGGCAATGCGGACCGCCGACAGTTGGTAGAAGAGCCGCCGGTCGAAGTCCCCCCGATGAACAGCCTCGTGGATCGAAGGATCCGCGGAGCCCATCACGCGAAACGGAACCGGGTCGTCGAGGAATTGTGAGAGAGCTTCTTGATCGAGCGGTGAGAGCGCGGTCATCTCCGAAAAATAGATCGCGCCCGGCCCAGATCTCCGCCGCCCGAAGCTTCCGGGGTCGGCGGACTCGCTTGCCCCTTCGGCGCCGATCTCTTCGAGCCACCGACGGAGCTCTCCGCGTGGGAGGCTCATGATCTCGGCCGGCAGAAACGTCGCGTTGCGATTGCGTCCATGTCGATGGATGAGCTCCGCGGCCAATCGGCGGCCGGTGCCGCCCTCGCCGAGCAGGAGCACCGGGCCGGTCGAAAGGGCAGCGGTAGCCACCGCCTTTCTCACTTCCTGCGACTCGGGGGTGCAGCCGACCCAGTCGCCCAAACTGAACGCGCTACCGAGCTGTCTCTTGAGGGCTCGATTCTCTCGCAGGAGCTTTCGGTGAACGAGGGCCGACTCCAGCGCGATCATGAGCGTGTCTTTTTCCAGGGGTTTCACGAGAAGCCCGGCGGGCCGAAGCAAGGGTTTGTCGAGTCCCTCCAAGTGGGCGCCCGGCGGCGCGACCAGCAGAATCGTGAGATCCGGATCCACGGCTTTTACCGATTGGATGGCGTAGGGCAGGGGGTCGTTCAGGGAGTCGGCATCGATGACCACGAGGTCGTGGGCCCTCGACCGCAGCAGGTCGAGACCCTGGTCCAGTTCCAACGCCTGCGACAATTGCCAGCCCTCGCTAACCAGGTCGGAAGCGAAATCTCCGTAGACCAAGTGCTCCCCGACGATGAGAATCGATTCGACTGCCATGGCCTGCTTGCCTCCTCGATCGCCGCTCGAGCTCGGGCGCGAGACGGAGCGGGTCGCCGGATCCGAAGAGAAAACATGAGAAGAAAGTTCCCCGGGGCCCGCGAGCCCCGAGACCCGTCCAACGTTGTTCCCGTTCGTCCTCATGGCTGCACCTCTCCGTGGCTCCAGGAATGCCGACTGTATACAGGAGCAAACCTGATGCCACGGAGAGAACTCCCTAACCGGTTGTAGGGGGTTGGATTAGGGGAAGGAGCGTGAAGCCCGCTCCAAGAAAGTGGATAGATTCTTTCAGGAAAATGGAAATCTTTACAAGCGGCTGAAGGCGTTTTCCGATCGCATGACGTCGTGCACAAAAAAGGAATGAACCCGGGAATCGTTGGAGAGCTCAGGATGGAACGTCGTGGCTACGAGGCGTCCCTGTCTGACGAATACGGGATTTTGGTGATGATAGGCGAGCACTTCGACGTCCGGTCCCACGTGCTGAACGACCGGTGCGCGAATGAATACCATCTCGACCGGAGTCTCGCCAAGAGCGGGGCAGGCCTCGCGAGCAATGTGGCTTTCGAGCTGTCGCCCGTAGCCGTTCCTTTCGATGGAGATGTCCAGGAGGCCGAGCGACTCCTGCTTTGGCGAGCTCGTCTCCTTGGCGAGCAAGATCGCCCCCGCGCAAGTTCCGAAGAGGGCACCACCGTTTTCGTGGAATCGCCGGATGGGCTCCATAAGAGACTCGCCGAGCAGGAACTTGAGCATGGTGGTGCTCTCCCCACCGGGAAGGATGAGTCCAGCGAGACCCTCGAGCTCCTCGGCGTGCTTCACCAGACGCGCCTCGATGTCGAGATCGGCCAGGGCGCGCCGATGCTCCGAGTAGTCTCCCTGCACCGCCAGGATCCCGACGGAGGGTTCGCGTGTCATACGTTTCTTACCACCCGCGTGTTTGCAAGAGGTCTTTGGGATCCATCCGAGCGATGTCCAGACCCTTCATCGGCTCGCCCAAGTCCTGGGAGATCTCGGCGAGGATCTTCGGCTCGTTGTAATGCGTGACGGCCTTGACAATGGCCTCGGCTCGCTTCGCGGGGTCTTCGGACTTGAAGACTCCCGAGCCGACGAAAACCGTCTCCGCCCCTAGTTGCATGCAAAGAGCCGCATCGGCCGGAGTCGCAATCCCTCCTGCCGCGAAATTGGGGACCGGAAGCTTCCCGTTTTTCGCGACCCACCGCACGAGCTCATAGGGTGCGCCGAGTCGCTTGGCTTCCGCCATGTGCTCTTCTTCATCCATGACGGTGAGGCGTCGGATCTCGCGGTTGACCTGACGAAGGTGGCGCACGGCTTCGACGATGTTGCCGGATCCCGCTTCACCCTTGGTCCGGATGAGCGCGGCTCCCTCCCCGATGCGACGGAGAGCTTCGCCCAGATCGCGGCAACCGCAGACGAAGGGGACCTTGAAGGCGTGTTTGTCGATGTGGTTCTCCTCGTCGGCCGGCGTCAGCACTTCGCTTTCATCCACGAAATCGACGCCTAGCGCTTCGAGAATCTGAGCCTCCACGAAATGGCCGATGCGCACTTTGGCCATCACCGGGATGCTCACCGCCTCCATGATCTCGCGAATCTTGGCCGGCGACGCCATGCGTGCGATGCCACCCTCTCTGCGAATGTCCGCCGGGACGCGCTCGAGGGCCATGACCGAAACGGCACCGGCCTCCTCGGCAATCTTGGCTTGCTCCGCGTTGGTGACGTCCATGATCGCGCCGCCCTTGAGCATGTCGGCGAGACCCGTTTTTAGTCTGAGCTCACTGGCCATGGGTCTTTTCCTCCATTCAGATATGAAACATCGGCTCACCCGGTATCTGCGCCTGGATGGGCTCCCGCGCCATCTGCTGCTCGATGAGTTTTGCGAGCCGCCGCACGCCCTCTTCGATCCTATCCGTGGGCACGCGCGATATGGAGAGGCGCAAGAAGCGACCGCCCTCGTTGCCGGTGAAGAACTGGCCGCCGGGGGTAAAGAGAACGCCTTCGCGAGCTCCCCGAGAGAGCAGTTGCTCGCTCGAAATGCGTTCCGGAAGAGAGATCCAGAAGGCGTAACCTCCTTCCGGCTCGGTCCAGGACACCTCGCTCGGGAAGTAGCGAGTCAAGGCTCCCACCAAGATCCGGCTCTTTTCGCGGTTCACGCGCGCCAGGTGCTCGAGATGCTCCTGGTAATGACCACGCTGGCAAAACTCCAGGACCGCGGCTTGAAGAAGAGGGCTCGTGTGGTAGTCGGCGAACATCTTGGCTCGGCTGAGCGTACGGACTAGCTCCGGCGGTGCCACGATCCATCCGAGGCGCAGACCGGGGAAGAGGCCTTTGGAGAAGGTTCCCAGATACAGCACGATCCCCTCGGTGTCGAGCGCCTTGATGGGAGGCAGGGCCTGCCCGCGGAAACGAAGCTCGGAGTCGAAGTCGTCCTCGATGATGGGCACTCCGTGACGGCCCGCCAAGCGAAGAAGCGAGTGCCTCGTTTCGATGTCCATCGTCAACCCGGTCGGGTTCTGAAACGTCGGCATCGTATAGATGAGCCGCACCGAGCCGCGGGTGAGCGCCGACTCGAGCGCTTCCAGATCCATGCCGCGATCGGTCATGGAGATGCCGAGGACTCGGGCCTGATAGTGAGCCAAAACCGCCAGAATCACCGTATACGTCGGGCTCTCCACCGCCACGCTGTCGCCCGGATTCACCAGAGCGCGGAACACGAGATCCAGGCCCTGCTGTGAGCCGTTGACGATGAGGACGTGCTCGGCCGTGACATCCACGTTTCGCTCGCCAAGCCACCGGGCGATGTAGTGGCGGAGAGGAGGGTAGCCGGCGACCGGGCCGTATTGCAGAAGCTCTTTGCCTCGACGGCGCAAGACGGTGTCGATGGTTTCTCGAAAGGGCTCGACGGGGAAGAGCTCCTGGTCGGGGATGAGCGAGGCGAAGTCGATCGGATCGGGGTGCTCGGTCGGCGGCGTGGTCGGTAGAAGCTGCCGGCTTGCCGCCTCCATCGCCCGCGAGAACGGCCAGAAAGGCGTCTTGGTACGATGCGGCTCGCCCTCCAGAACGAACGTTCCCTGGCCCACGTGAGAACGCACAAGACCATCGGTCGACAATGTCTCGTAGGCGCTCGCGACGGTGGCGCGGTTGACGCTCAATTCGCGGGCGAGCTCACGGGTTGCCGGTAGGCGAGTCCCCGGGGCGAGCTCACCGCTCGCAATCCGTTGGGCGATCTGAGAGCGCACCTGTTCGTAGAGCGGAACGCCCGAGCCACGATCTAAGACCAGGCGGATACCCCCGAATTGGACCATGCCAATAGGTTATAGCCAGCAAGTTTGGACGTGTCAAGTCGAATTATGGCCGATTGGCCTGGTGCATTACGGGCCAATCGCGAACCGCGTTTGGGTCTACTTCAGCGCCAGCTCGAAAACCTTGGCCTCGATGAAAAGGTCCAGCAGATCCGTGTCGACCTGACCGGCCTTCGCGTCCTCAACGAGGATATCGAGTGCCTTCTCGGGCGGAACGGCCTTCTTGTAAGGGCGGTCTCGGGCGGCGAGCGCGTCGAAGATGTCGGCGATCGTCATCATGCGGGTCTGAGGAGGGATCTCGTCGCCGCAGAGCCCGTATCGGTAGCCACTTCCGTCGAGCTTTTCGTGATGGCTGCGCGCGATCTTGGGAATCTTCTGTAGGTCTCGCGTCCATTCGATCTCGTAGAGGAAATTGAACGTGTGCTGCACGTGCCCTTGTATAGCGG
>JBOGJF010000024.1:0-8738 GCA_050747785.1 Vicinamibacteria bacterium | reverse complement strand
GTAAAAAGCTAGCGAAGGCTGTAGGTGGAGGACCGAGCCCTGGAGTGGCAAACAATGTAAAGGGCAACGTCTTCGAAAACGTTATTGACAGTGCGAGTCGGAGGAAAGGAGCCTTACCATTCTTTAGAGCTGCCCGCCGTGGTGGGATAGATGCTGGTTTACTTGAAGACGGCAGTGTGGTTCTTACGGAGGCGAAGTTTGCAAATCGTCTTCAGTTCGATGACTTTACTGCAATCACTAAGAACCTGAAGGGAAATGCCCGCGAGGTGCTTGAGAGTTTGCCCAGCAACAAAGACTTGCCCAGAGCGCAGAAGCAGCAGATTCGCGAGACGCTTGAGAAGTTCCTGGCGGGTGAAACACCCAGCAACTTGAGAGTTCGTGTCGTCACTGGCAAGATCCCCGTTGGTCCTCGGCTCCAAAACAAGCTGAGGAAGAATGTTGAAGGATTACCTGTCGACTTCGAGCAGATCCCATGAGTGAGATCTTTGAAGGCATTTTGTGCAGAACATCGGTAGATGAGGTGGCGGTTACTCTCGGTTCTCAGGAGTCGCCACTAGCGCTCGGCACGGCCCAGCTGGATGAGGAGTTGGCGGTCGTATATCGAAACGATCCTCGTCGAGAGGGGCAGTTCTCGGTCGAGTTGGAGGACATAGCGGCTACCCTTTCAAGTTCGTTTGGACAGGCTCTTCTCGTAAGATATGACTCGAGGATCGGACATAGATCTTCGAAGTATTACGTAGAAGGCGAACCAGTGCGAGAGTTGGGACATGGCGATGAGGTTTATGTCCTCCTTGATGAAGAGGGAGAACCCCTCCTGGCCGGAGAACGTTTTGGGATTGATCAGTTGGATCCAGACAAAGAATACGAGACGCTAAAGAACGCGATTGAGATGGGTCTCGATGCGCTGGGCGCTGGCGAGTGGAGCGCTTTGCTGGAGTTTATGGCATCGCGATGAGAATACCCTGCCAGGGTACAGCTTCACTTAACCGCAAAGAGGAGCGTCTCCGTGCTCGGGCTCCGGCCGGCTGGCGTAGATTAGTTGCTTTGATGAAGCCTCCGGTCACGCCGCCTGCAAGACCGTGATTCGGTACCGGAAGCGGCACGCCCTCCGGCTCGTTGCTTTTCGATAAGCAGGTTGACCCAGGCCCCTGAGCCGAGAGCGTTGGGTCGGCTGGCGGCTTGAGGACCTAGAGAAATGATCTACCTTGGCCGCGTCTACGGTGGGACCTGAGGTTCGTGGATCATCCGTCGACAAGGCCATTAGCCGCTTGGTACAACTGCTCGGGCCTCAATCAGAAGGTAAGAATGGTTTGTTAGATGTGGTGGTTCACGTGCCTGGGTCAGAGTTCAAGCCCGATTTCGAAGGAGTTCGGTCCGCGGAAGATTCTCGAAGAGAGAACGAATGCTTATGGTGCAGATCGGCCTGCCTCAAAATGTTTCGAGCGCAGAACCAATTGGGGTTCAGCTCTTCCTTCTTGATGCCCTCCGGGAGGCCATCCGGCCGGGCCGGAATCTATTTGAAAAGGAAAAACATCCGATATCCAAAAGAGGAATACGTCCGAAAGCTCTGCGAGATTAAGTCAGCCTTGGTTCATTGAGTCTGACGGTGGGGTTGATCCGTTTTCGTGGACACCTGACGAAAGGCGGATATGATGACGGGTATGGAGAACGGAATGAGGGAACGACGGGTTAGGCGTAGCTTTACGGAGGAGTTCAAGGCAGGCGCCGTACGGCTGGTGCTTGACGAAGGCAAGGCGGTGTCGCAGGTGGCGCGAGATCTAGAGCTGACGGCCTCGGCGCTGAGAACGTGGGTAGAGCGGGCGCGAGCGGACCGGACGAATGGCAAGACGGGTCTGACGACGGCCGAGCGAGAGGAACTGGCGCGGCTGCGGAAGGAATGCCGGGCGCTACGGATGGAGCGGGACATTTTAAAAAACCTTCTGGCGCGACCGCACCTCCTGTTGAAGCAGAAACTCCGTTCCGGTTAGCCTCCTCGCGATCCGAGAGGAGAGGGCGCTGGCTTACTGGTGCGTTCGAGCCCGTAAAAAAACATGGTCCGGGGGTGGCTGCGGACTTGACAGTGGTGACGCCGTCTGGCGATCCCGTTTAGGAAGGTGATGGACTCCCGCCCACCCCTCCTCTTGGGTCTTCTTTAATCCAGGAGGAGCAACGATGACAGGAAGGAAGCGCGGGAAGCAGTCCAGACGACCCCTGACGACCATCCACCCCAACGCCGCAGGAATCGACATTGGGGCTACATTCCATGTAGTTGCAGTCCCACCGAACCGGGCGGAGGAGCCTGTCCGGACTTTTCGAAGCTTCACGGGCGACCTGCATCAACTGGCCGACTGGCTCAAGCAGGTCGGCATCACGACCGTCGCCATGGAATCGACCGGGGTGTACTGGATTCCGGTCTTCGAGATCTTGGAAGCGCGCGGATTCGAGGCGCTCCTCGTTAACGCACGCGACGTCAAGAATGTTCCCAGCCGGAAGAGCGACGTCAACGACGCCCAGTGGCTGCAGCAGCTGCACGAGTATGGTCTCCTACGCGGCAGCTTTCGGCCCCACGACCGACTGGTTCGACTCCGCGCGCTTCTTCGCCACCGTGAGCGCCTGATCGACCAGGCGGCGGCGCACATTCAGCACATGCAGAAGGCCCTGATGCAGATGAATGTCCAGCTCCACCACGTGCTGACCGACATCACGGGTGTCACGGGCATGAAGATCATTCGCGCCATCGTCGGAGGTGTTCACGAGCCCGACCTGCTTGCCCAGCACCGTGACGTCCGATGCAAGCAGTCGGTGAAAACGATCTGCGAGGCCTGACGGGAAACTACCGACCCGAGCACGTCTTCGCTCTCCGTCATGCGCTCGAGCTCTATGACTTCCTCCAAGCCAAGGTTGCCGAATGCGACGTGGAGGTCGAAGCCGACTTGCGAAAGCTGAACGACAGCCGCACTGCGCCCGAGGCGCCGATTCCGCCCGTGCGACACGCGAGCGGAACGAACGAACCGAAGTTCGACGTGCGGGGGTCTCTCTATACCCTCTTGGGGGCCGATCTGAGCCAGATCCATGGTCTGGGTCCCTACACGGTGCTGCGACTCATCGCTGAGTGTGGCGACGATATGCGGAAATGGCCGACCGCCAAACACTTCACGTCGTGGCTGACCCTGGCTCCTGGCAACAAGGTCTCGGGCGGCCGCGTGCTGAGCTCCAAGACGCGGCGCTCGTCGAATCGTGCCGCCGTCCTCCTTCGCATCGCCGCGGTGAACGTTGGGCGAACGCAGACCGCCATGGGTGCGTTCTACCGTCGACTGGCCGCGCGGGTGGGCAAGGCGAAGGCAGTCACCGCGACAGCGAGAAAGTTGGCCGTGCTGTTCTACAATGCGCTTCGCTTCGGCCTTGCTTATGCTGACGTCGGCGCCGACTACTACGAGCAGCGGTATCGGGAGCGGGTCCTCCACAACCTCCAGCGTCGCGCCCGCCAGTTGGGCTACTCCTTGGTAAAGACGGTAGCCCCGACTCCGAGTGCTGGAGTTTCTTAGGAAGGCCACCGCCTTCTTCGCGAAAGAGAACGCGTGAAGTTCGCGTTTATCGCGGAGGAGGGAGCTCGGCCCGTTTCGCTGTGGTGTCGGGTGCTGGGCGTATCTCGTTCGGGGTATTACGCTTCGCAGGCGCGAGGCGAGTCGCAGCATGCGCGCGAGGACCGGCGCCTCACGGTGTTGGTGCGAGAGGCCCACGAGCGGAGCCAGCGGCGCTACGGCAGCCCGCGGGTGCACGCCGAGCTCGCAGCACACAAAGAGCACGTGAGCCGCAAGCGGGTCATCCGGCTCATGCAGCAGGAAGGGCTCAAGGCGCGAGCGCGTCGCCGGTACAAGTGCACCACGATGAGTGATCACGACCAGCCGGTGGCTCCTAATCTGCTGGGTCGCTGCTTCGAGGCTGACAACGCCAACCAACGGTGGGTCGCCGATACCACCGAGCTGCGCATCGGGGAGAGCGGCAGAATATTCCTGGCCGCGGTTCTCGACCTATTCTCACGTTTCATCGTCGGCTGGGCGCTGAGCGCGGTCAACGACCGGCACCTGGTGCTCAAGGCCCTCGAGGTGGCGATCCGACACCGGTGTCCCGACGCCGGGCTGCTCCATCATTCCGACCAGGGGAGCACGTACGCGAGCGAGGACTATCAGAAGGTGCTCCGGGCGCACGGTATCACGTGTAGCATGAGCCGGCGAGGCGACTGCATCGACAACGCCGCCATGGAGAGCCGGTTTTCGACGTTCAAGTTCGAGCTGGGCGAGCGGTTCGACAGCTACGCTCAGGCCAAGGCCAAGACGTTCGACTACATCGAGCTCTTCTACAACCAAAGGCGGCGTCACTCCACGCTCGGCTATGGGTCGCCGGCAGACTTCGAACGGCTTCATCGCGAGCAGGCGGCCGTGAGCGCGGCATATGAAAGCGCTAGCCAAGCGGGAGGGAGTTATGTATAACATAACCTATGCCCGGCGGCCGACCGACCGACGACCCGAAGCCGACGCTCGTGGCGGTACGCCTAGCCGCCCGCCAGATGCGTGCGCTCAAGGCACGCGCCAAGCGCGAGGGTATCGCCTTGTCCGAGGCACTGCGAAGGTGCGTGGACGAGTGGGCCTCGTCGACGTCCTCACGCCGCACGTCGGAACCTCGCCCCCGGCCTCCAACGAAAGAGGAGCGCGAGAGTTTCGATCAGCTCTTCGCGGCGTTTGGACTCAAGCCCAGGCCTCGCAGGCGCCGGCGACGGTGAGTCCGACAAGAATCCCAAGACGAGGACAACGAATCCACTTTTACAAACTGTCTACAAAATCGGATCAACCCCAGATCACCAAGGTAACAGATAAGACCGGTGAGGATTATAAGGCAGCCCTTAAGAAGGTCCAGGGAGCGCCTCCCGACTCAAGGGACTCGCTTCTTCACGACTACCTCGGAGAGCCCGTAGAGAAGCTCCTCGCAACTCAGCCCGAGTTTGCCGACGGTGTTTGGCGACAATTAAAACTCCCGGCGCATTGCCTCGCCCAGTTTGTTACTGGGCGAGAATCGTTGCCTCAAAGGGTTTGCTACCGGTTGGCGAACCGAAGGAGGTGCGATGTCGGAGATCAGTACGGCGGCGCGGCAGGAGCTGGTTCATGCGATCAGCGTGCGGTATCGGACCGTCTCGGCGGATGAGAAGGGCCGGATTCTCGACGAGTTCGTGGCACTCACGGGTTACCATCGCAAGCACGCCATTCGGGTGCTCAATAGGTTCACTGTGACACGTACCTCCAGGCGGCGCGGGCGGCTGAGACTCTACGACGAGGCGGTACGCCAGGCACTCGTCGTCTTCTGGGAAGCGTCCGATCGCATCTGTGGAAAGCGCCTCAAGCCCCTGCTTCCGGTGCTCCTGCCGGCACTAGAACGTCATGGACACATCAGCCTCGACCCGGCCGTCCGGGCACACCTGCTGGCGGTGAGCGCTTCGACGATCGACCGCATGCTGTCGGGTGCGCGTGCCTCAACAGGCGGTCGACGAGCGCGGGCCAAGACGACACCGGCGGTTCGGCGCCACGTTCCGGTTCGCACCTTTGCCGATTGGCACGAGCCGGCGCCGGGCTTCGTCGAAGCCGACCTCGTGGTGCACTGCGGCGAGAGCATGGCGGGCAGCTTCGCCTCGACGCTGGTCCTCACGGACATTGCGAGCGGCTGGATCGAATGCATCGCGTTGCTCGTACGGGAGGCGAGCTTGATCGTCGATGCGCTCGAGCGACTCCGTGTGACGCTGCCGTTCCCGCTGCGGGGCATCGACACGGACAACGGCAGCGAGTTCATCAACGAGCTGTTGATCAAATTCTGCACCGACCATGGCATCGAGTTCACCCGATCGCGCCCCTATCGGAAAAACGATCAGGCCTGGGTCGAGCAGAAGAACGGGTCCGTCGTGCGCCGGCTGGTCGGCTATGGACGGCTGGAGGGCGTCGCGGCGGGCGAGGCGCTCTCGCGGCTCTACTCGGCCTCGCGCTTGTTCGTAAACTTCTTCCAGCCCTCGTTCAAGCTCGCCAACAAGGAACGGGTCGGCGCCCATGTCCGCAAGCGGTACCACGCGCCCGAGACGCCCTGTGCTCGGTTGCTGGCCTCGGCGGCAATCGCCGAATCGATGAAAGATCGACTGCGGGCCGTACTCGGGACGCTGGATCCGTTGCGCCTCCTCGATGAAATTCGAACCGTCCAACATCACCTCGCCGGGCTCGCCGCCGGCGAACGCGTCCACGTGCTCCCTCACCGCGATGCGGATCTCGATCACTTTCTGAAGAGTTTGGCGCACGCCTGGAGAGACGGCGAGGTCCGCCCCACGCATCGCTCGGGGCCAAAGCCGCCGCGGCATTGGCGCACTCGCACAGATCCATTCGAGTCGACGTGGCCGCGCGTGGTGACCTGGCTTGAGTCCGAACCGGATCGGACGGCCAAAGAACTCTTCGAGCGACTCCGTGGTGAGTGCCCCGGTGACTTCTCCGTCGGTCAAGTACGGACCTTGCAGAGAAGAGTCGAGGAATGGCCGATTAGCTGCTCGGCGCCTCGTGTTCGCGGAACCACTTGCCGAACTTGGTCATGACGTTGCGACGCACTGGGCCGATCATGAGAGTCGCGTCAGTGCGCGATCAGCAGCCGGCCACGGGCTCGGCGTGACAAATCCAGCGAGCGAGAGGTCCGTCGTTTTCGAGCGTTCGGTATCGGTCGGATTGCGGAACCCCAGAGCAGTGTGCACTCTCAATCTGCGGCTGGTACGAACGAAATGAAGCAGTGGGGTAACATTCTGCAGTGAGGCAACACGCCCCCCCGGGAGTTTTAATTGTCGCCAATCAAGTCTAGAGCGACAGGGCTTCTACTTCTCGCTCTTTGAGGAAGGACGGCTGATCATATACAACGGCGGCGAACCAGCGAGCAGGTACCTGAAGCGGCTAGCCGTCGAGTTCGCAAACGCGGATCGAATGAGGGGGGCATAAGAAAGGCGGCACGGCGCCCGACGGCCCAGAGGGGTGAGTCTGAGCGATCTGGGCCGCGGGGGCGTGGCGGACCGCGACGTTTCATCTAATCATCCGACGATTTCTGGCTTCCGGGCGTCGAGTTGCGAGATCTGCTTGTGCTAGAGCTTTCCCTTGTTTGCGTTGGCAACAAAACTTTCTAGCGTGACCACGTGCACCTGGTCGATGTTCTTCAAGTACTTTTTCAGACCGCCGCCGGTGTAGAGCTTCCTGAGGGTCCACCCTTCACCTCCGAGAACGAGATAGGCTTTTTCGAAATCGCCCTTTTCGATGGCCTCGGCGAGACAGATGACTTCAAAAGGCACTTTCTGTTCCGCGGTTCCCGATACCTGTTGCCACTTCAGCGAGACGAGAAAGCGTCTCGCTCCCTTTTCCGCGATCACATCGACAATGTGACTTCCGAATCCGAGGCGTTGGCCTATCTTCACGCGAGGCCGGAAACGGTAACCCCCTCGCTCGAGCGCGGGCAAGACCATCTGTTCCAAGACGCCCCCGGTACGGGTGTCCCTGCGAGGCATGGGACTAGAGGTTTCTTGTGGCGAGAACTTCGCGGGCGGGAGTGCGGTCGCCGGTACAGCTAATCATCCGTGGAGCGCGGAGAAAACGAATGCCGTAGCCGAGGCGTTCATAGAGTGCCAGGATGCGGTCCGTCGCTTGATTGACGAGAACGACGGGACCCGGGTGGCGGGAGAGCCATTCGGCGGTCCTGATCTGCTCCTCCCATCCAAATCCCTGTTTCGAGTACTGCGTGAACTCGACGTCGTAAGGAGGATCCGCGTAGACGAAATCCTCAGGCTCCACACGCACGTTCTCGAAATCGGTGGTCGTGAAATCCCAGGCGCCGAAAACGGCTCGGTAAACGGAAAAATCCCTCGTGTAGGTGATGTTCTTGTATCGACCGAAGGGAACGTTGAACTCGCCTTGCTTGTTGAACCGGCAGAGGCCGTTGTAGCCGGTGCGGTTCAAGTAATAGAAAAGGGAAGCGGCCTCCGCGCTTTCTCCCTCGCCGCCGGAGAGAAGCTCGTTGAAGCGCCGTCGATGCTGGTAGTAAAGCTCCTTGTCATTTTCCATCTCGAGCGAGACCAAAAGTCCCTTCTTAAGCCGTCGGTAGAAGTTGATAAGGTGCGGGTTGACGTCATTGAGAAGAGCCCGCCTGGGGCCGAGTCCCAGGCCGATCGCGAGACCGCCGCAGAAAGGCTCGACGAAGCGTCTTGCCACATGATGGGGTCTCCATAGACGGCGGAGATGCGGTACTTGCCAACGTTTACCGCCCGCCCACTTGAGGGGGGGCTTGAGGCGGGGGAGAGCGCGGTCTTCTTCGAGGCCAACGCCTTCAAGAACGAGTTGCCGGTGGCTTCCGCGCATCTTTGAGGGTTGATCGTTCCCGGCGACTATAACACACGACCGGGAGGCGACAGGCGACCGAAACCGCTGGGCTCTTTCCGGGGTCTCTCTCGTGCTCATCCCGGCGTAGCTCCAAAGGCCCGTCCCGGGCTCGGAATAATTCTTTTCTCGTCAACAGGTTGGAGACACCAAAGACCTGCCATCCCCGTGAAAATTTCTTTTAAGTCACTGATACATAAGTGCTTATCGGCTGCGAAAACTTGACAAGCCGGCTACATTTACTTAACTTATACCTAGTAGGGAGGAGGTGCCACATGATGCAAGCGGCCTTGAGCGACCCCATTC
>JBOGJF010000023.1:0-3078 GCA_050747785.1 Vicinamibacteria bacterium | reverse complement strand
GCACAGAGGTAGGCGATGGGCGAACACGACGCCCACGCCGACAACGTAAAGGAGAGAGAGAACATGAGCTATATCAAGACGGTCGGCCTGGCGGTAGTCTTCGCTCTGGTGGCGATGGTAGGCCAGGCGCAAACACGAGAAAAGAAGATGCTGACGCTCGAAGGAGCGAGAATGGTCGCTGCCGCTGCCGAGGCCGAAGCCAAGAAGAACAATGCGGGAGCCGCGATCGCGGTCGTGGATGATGGAGGCAATCTCATGCTCCTCGTTCGATTGGACGATACCTTCGCGGCGGGAGCGAACGTCTCCATCGGGAAGGCCCGCACGGCGGCGCTCTTCAAGAAGCCCACCAAGTTCTTCGAGGACATCGTCAACAATGGACGGACGACGATGGTGGCGCTTTCCGACTTCACGCCGCTGCAGGGTGGCGTTCCGATCATGGTGGACGGACAGATCGTGGGAGGGGTCGGCGTGAGCGGAGCGGCGAGCGCCCAGCAAGACGAAGAAATCGCGATAGTTGGTGCTCAGGCGATCGGCGCCATGAAGATGAGCTCGAGCGAGATCTTCTACCTGCAAAACGAAAAGGTCAAAGAGGCCTTCAAGATGGGGGCACCGCTCATCGAGGTCGGCGATTACAAAGTGCACGCCAGCCACCGAGACAAGAGCGGGGAGGCCGAGGTCCATGATCACGAGACGGACATCATCTACGTTCTCGAGGGAGCGGCGACGTTCGTGACCGGTGGCACGGTGGTGGATGGACGGGCGACGGCTCCCGGAGAGACACGGGGGTCGGGGATCGAAGGCGGAGAGACCCGGCAGATTGCACAAGGCGACGTCATCATCGTGCCGCGGGGCACTCCCCATTGGTTCAAGAAGGTCGATGGTATCCTCAACTACTACGTCGTGAAAGTCCTCTAGCTCGCCATCTGGTGGAGCCTTCCCGGTTGTTCCGGTGAGGCTCCACTTGAGCTACGTCACGACCGGATTAGGCTCTGCCGGTACGATGAGTGGAGTTAAAGTGCGGGTCGAGCAACGTACGCAGTGCCTGCCGGGCGCGATGAAGTCGGACCTTGACTGCTGTCGGAGAAATCTCGAGCAGGCGGGCGGCTTCCTCAGTATCGAAGTCCTCGATGTCCCTGAGGAGCAGAACGGTACGATAGGTTTCCGGCAAACGGTCGATACAAGAACGCACCAACACGCGGACTTCTCGACGCCCCACCGCCTCGTCGGCGGGGAGATTCCACTCACTGGAAGAATGAACCTGATGTCCGTCTTCGAGAAACCGAGGCAGCAGGTCTTCGATGGCGAGCTCCGGCTTACGGCGCCGCCTCCGCAACTTCATCAAGGAGGCGTTCACGACAATTCGATGAAGCCAGGTCGCGAGCTTGGCCTCCCCTTGAAACTGGTCGAGCGAACGCAGGGCGGACAAGAACGCGTCTTGAACGGCGTCACGGGCGTCTTCTTCGTTACGCAGCATCCGCCGGGCGACCCTGAGCATCGCCCCGGTGTGGCTGGCGACTAGAGTCACGTAGGCTTCCTCGCTGCCGGCCCGCAGCCGCGCGAGAAGCTCGAGCTCATCGGCGGGACCGGGCGTAGCCGGGGACACCTGGCGGTTGGGTGTAGTGAGCTGGCCTGAAACCGTGGGGTGGGTCATGGTCTCGGATCCTCCGTACCGGCAACCAACCTGGTGACGCGACCTGCGTTGTGCCGGTTTCCGTTTCCTAGAGATTGGACGGGTGGGAGGCGGAAAGGATTCAAAATTGCCCCCGGTGGCGCGGGGGCCGGGGGTGGGGAGTGCGAACTAGGGCTTTTCGGAGTCTAGGTCGGGACGAAGCCTGGCTCGGATCTTGGCCATGATGCCTTGGGTGATTCCCTCCGGCAGCTCGAAGGAGCTCGACTCGGTGACCAGCCGCAGGCTCTTATGCATGGAATCGTAGATGACTTCGCAGGTGCGGCAATGAGATAGGTGAGCCTCTAGTGCCTTGCGAAACTCGGGAGTCAGGTCGTCGTCTAAGTAGTCCGACAGCTCCGCGAGAACCTCGTTGCAGCTGATCATGCTATCCCCCGGTCCTGCCGCGAGAAATGGGGTGCCAGCGCCTCGCGCAGCATCATCCGGCCTCGCAGCAATTGTGTCTTCATGGTTGCCAAAGGCAGACCCAGCACCGAAGCGGCCTCCGCGCCGGAGAGCTCCTCGACGTCTCGAAGCAGCACGGGGAGGCGGTACTTGGTGGGAAGCGTCATGAGCGCTCGATCGACGAGCTCGCGGGTCTCCTGGCGGGAATAGGCAAGCTCGGGATCCTCCATCCATCGATGGAGGTGCCTGGGACGGAAGGATTCCTTACTGTTTGCCAACTGGTCCTCCTCGAGGGTTTCTTCCTTGATGCCCTTGCGGTAGCGAGTCAGGGCTTCGTTGACCGCGATGCGAGTCAGCCAGGTCGAGAAACGGGATGCTCCACGGAAGTCCTTGATGTGCTCGAAGGCTTTTAGAAAGGCGTTCTGAACTTCGTCCTCCGCGTCATCCATTCCGACGATGCGTACGACGGTCCGGTAGATCCGTCCGACGTGTCGCAAGACGAGCTCCTCGAAGGCAGCGACGTCTCCCGCCTGGGAGCGCGCTACCAGCTCGGTATCCTCGTCGGCGTCCCCTGGTGCCGAACCTACGGTTGCCTGGTACCGCGGTGAATCGAAGACGAGACGCGGCTCCAGGTCGGGAACCGTGCCGAGTCCCATCTGGAGTGTGTTCAGAAACTGCGTGAGAGACGTCATCACGATGGCCTCGAGAATCTGGGTGTCGCTGAGACCGAGACCGCGAAGAAGCGCAACGTCGGGCGCGCCGTACTCCGTTGGTTTCGTCGCTAGCTTGAAGGCGAAGTCGAGCAGGGCCGTGTCGGCCTCCGAGAGGCTGGCCAGATGGTGGTCGAGGGCGATCTGATCGGAAATCTCTTCCGGTATACCGAGGCCGCGCAGCATTTCACAATGCACCGCCACGCAATAGGTGTTCAGGTTCGCCGCCGAGACCGCCAGAAGGAGGTATTCCTTCTGAACACGCCGCAGGACGTCCTCACTGAGCAGCACGGTGTC
>JBOGJF010000022.1:0-2957 GCA_050747785.1 Vicinamibacteria bacterium | reverse complement strand
CTCGAGCGCCATCTTCACGGAGAACATGCGCAAGGTGGAGGCGTTTCTGTCCTCCCAGGGCTCCGATTGCGGCATCGCCAACGTGAACATCGGAACGTCCGGAGCCGAGATCGGTGGTGCGTTTGGGGGGGAGAAAGAAACGGGCGGCGGTCGGGAGTCGGGGTCCGACGCCTGGAAGGCCTATATGCGCCGCCAGACGAACACCATCAATTGGTCTCGCGACCTACCCTTGGCGCAGGGCATCCGATTCGGTGAATGACCTAGTCCACGTGGCGATACATTCGATCCTCCCTTCGATCTGAACCTGCATCCAAGGTGAATCGACGCCTCTGGTCGGCGAAGGCCCTTGTGGCGGTCGCTGTGTGGGGTGCCTCCTTCCCGGCCACGCGGATGGCTCTTCAATCGTTTCATCCCCTCGGCTTGGTGGCGGTGCGACTGCTGGTCGGAATGGTCCTTCTCATGCTCGTTGTGCGGCGTGGCGGAAGGAGCGCGTTCAGCGTTGGTGACGATACGGCGCGGTGTGTTTTTCTCGGTGCCGTCCTCGCGGTGCATCTACTCATCCAGGCCTACGGGCTGCAGTACACGTCCGCCATTCGGACCGGCTGGATCATCGCATTCATTCCCGCGCTCATCGCCCTCGGGGCTCATCTCGTTCTGGGGCAGCGGCTCCGCTCTATCGGATGGATCGGAATCGGCGTGGCGTGGGGAGGCGTGCTCTTGGTGACCGGGCCTCCCGAAGTGGATTTCGCGGGAGCCCGTTTGGGTGACGCGTTGCAGATGCTTTCTGGCATTACCTGGACCGTCTACACCCTGGCTGCGACCCGGCCGATTGCCCGAAACGGCTCACTTCCGGTAACGGCGTTCACCATGATGGTAGCGGCACTGCTGGTCGGCCCGCCCGCTTTATGGACGGGTGTGTTGAGCGGGCCGCCCACGGTACGTTCTCTTGCGGCGCTTGCGTTCCTCGCGGTGTTGGCGAGCGGTTTGGCCTACGCGCTCTGGTTGCGTGCGCTCGAGGAGCAGGGTGCCACGCGATCAGGCGCGATGCTCTATTTCGAGCCCTTCTTTACCATGTCAACCGCGGCCGTCTTTCTGCACGAGACGGTTACATGGCACGTAGTCCTGGGTGGGGCCGTGGTTTTGCTGGGAGTGTGGCTGGTGGGAAGGGGCGCCGGTCGTTAGCCTCATCCGACAGCGCGGTTGTGGTTCAGGCTCTTGGCTCTGGAGGGCCAAGGGCCCACGCCACGGGAAGCGCGAGGGTCCGCTCGTCGATGTAGCGCGCGTCTCGATCGGATGAAAGAACGAAGGCGGCCAGGAGGGGTTTGTCCAAGATCTCTTTGAGTTCGTGGAATGAGCGAACGTCGGCTCGCGCCACGCGCCGGGTCTCCTTTGATCTCGAACGCGACGAATCCGCTTTCGAGCTCAAGCAGTAGATCGACTTCCCGTCCGTCGTAGGTTCGAAGATGGTAGGCGTTGATCGCGAGCCCCGCGGTGCGGACTTGTTTGTAGATCTCGGCTACCACCGCGGACTCGAATTCCTCACCGGAGAGCTCGCCCGAGCGATTCAAGAGCGCGCGGAGGATACCTGGGTCGAGGAAGTGAACCTTGGGCGCCTTAGAAAGCCTCTTCTCGACGTTGCGGAAAAAGGCAGGGAGCACGACCACCTGGTAGCTCAGTTCGAGATACCGCGGAAAGCGTCGGGCGGTCGCCGGCGCAATTCCAGCGGATCGCGCTAGGTCGCTGAAATTCACAACCCGTCCCGTGCGCGCCGCGATCACCTTCTGGGCGACCACGAAGCGTTCGAGGTCGCGGAGAGACGCGAGGTCGGTAACGTCCCGCTCGAGATAGGTGCGCTGATAGTCCTTGAGCCAGGAAAGGCGCTCCTCGTGACCGAGCTCCGGATCGAAGATGGCGGGCATACCGCCGTAATCGAGAAAGGTCTCGAAATGCCGTTGAAGGGTTGCGAACCACGAGCTCGTGGCCGGGACGCCATCGAAGATCTCGATACTACTTTCACCCCGCAGCCATTGCACCAAGCGTGAATCGCGGCAGGGATCTTCCCAGGAGCCCGTCATCATCTCGGGGAGCGTCAGGGGCCAAAGCTCCTCGATCGTCTAGCGTAATATCAGTTCTAGAGTAACAATATTACGGCAAAATGGTGACCTATGGGTACAGAATCACGTGTTTCCGATGCGTCGGCCCTGGAGGGGCCTTTCGGCGCTCGGCGACTCTAGCTCAACTTCCCAGGTCGGTCCGATGGTGGTTCTCGGGGATTTGCCGTGCGGCGGGCACCGAACCGCGAGGCGTTCGCCGGCGAAGCTGTCGTCGGTTAGGAACGCGAAACGTTCGAGCGCGTGCTCACCCCCCTCCCGGCTGGCCCGCGGCCGAAGTAAGCCTGGGCCTCGGGCTTGAGCCAGAAGACGAGGAGTGGCAACGATGCTGGTAGGCAGCAGCAGCTCGTCATCCCCACCCCGATGAGCAGGATACCGACGATCCATGCCCACGGCCGAGGAGGAATGAACGTGCCGAGGGCAAAGATCACCAAGAACGGAGCGCCCACGGCGACAAAGATGATTCCCGTGGTCAGGATCTCCCCCACCGTCGTCGTCTCGTCGAAGAGCTCGTTGCGAAAGAAGATCATCGCCACGCCGCCGACGGTCACCGCCGCATAGAGGAGACCCATCGCTCCCGCATACATCCGGTACCAGAAGACGACCGGCGGGGCGACAAACCGCGGGGGGAGGTGCGGTGGCTCGCCGGGTGTCTCGTAGTGGCTGTGCACGGCCTGTTATTCTCGCTCGATTCTGGCGCCTACCGAAACAGATTCTTTGGAAGGCTGGCCTCGGTGCAGCTCTATCTCTTTCGCGGACCTTCGCGAAATCTCGCGCGAGCGAGATTCTTTTCCGGAAGCAACAAGACCCTCAACGAATCTGCTAGAGTGGGGTCCAACTATTGCC
>JBOGJF010000021.1:0-2735 GCA_050747785.1 Vicinamibacteria bacterium | reverse complement strand
GAACGACGCTCAGGACGAAGTCGAGAGCGTCAGCTGGATATGCCGCAAGGCAGGACGTCTCGACGCGTTACGGGTGCGGGTGATCGAATGCAACCGAACCAGAATGCTTTCTTCGGCTTGTTGACCCTCTGCGCGCTCTACTCCGGAACGGTGCCTGCCTATGGCCAGAGCACGAACCTCATCCAGGCGGAGGTCGACTCCGTAGTGGAGGACAGTCTCTGGACGTTGGGCCCACTGCGCCTGACGCCGCAGATTCGTCTCGGTGCCGGCTATGATTCGAACAGCCTGTCCTCCGCCGAGGCGCCAAACGACGATTTCGCGGCCACCGTCGCCCCTGGGATCCGCATCGCGACCGCGATGGGGAATAGGGCGATTATCGATGTTTTTCAGGAGTTGGGCTTCGTCTACTACCAAGAAATCGAGGGCCTGCGTGACGTCACCACCGCGACTCGAATCGGAGGAACGGTGGGAGGACGGAGAGTACTGTTCCGGATCGAAGACGAGCTTTCCGCGGGCAACGCTCGCCCGACGAGTGAGTTCGACGTGCCGGCCGAGAGTCGCAGCAACGCGCTCCAGGCGGCTCTCGAAGTGGCACTCGGAAACAAGCACCTCCTCACGACCAGCTATCGATACCATCGCTCCGACTACGAAGACATCGTCGTCGATCCCCTGCGAACCATCGACCTTCTGAACCGGACAACGCACACCTACGGATTGCGGCTCACGAAGCGCCTCACCGCCAAGACGTCGGCGGCAGCGGAAGGATCTTACGAGCTGATGGACTTCGAGGAGGCGGCGTCGCTACGCGACGGTCATGCCTTCACGGGCTCGGCGGGGCTCATCTTCAACCCCAAGACCAACGTGCGCGGAGAAGCGTGGCTCGGCTACAAGCAGATGCATCCCGAATTCCCGGAGCAACCCGAGTACCAAGGGCTCATCGCCTCGGTCGATGTCCAGACCCGCTTGGGCGAGCGGCTCGACGTCACGACGCTCTACTCCCGGGACACCCTGCCGTCGGTGGTGGCCGGCAACTGGTACTTCATCGAGCACCGATTCGGGGGAGCCGTCGACATCTACGTGACCCGCTCCTTCTACCTCAGCCCGGGGGCCACGTTCGGGCGGAACAACTATCCTCGTCCCACGACGCTCGTGGACGAGGACGGCCAGCTGGTCGAGGAGCGCATCGAAGATCGATTCGACATCTACTCCCTCGGCTTCAACTACCGCATGGGAGATCTCTGGACCGCTTCGCTTGAGGGTAACTACCTCGATCGTGAATCGAACTTCCATCCCTTCACGAAGGATCGGTTCTATTTGAGCTTCGGAATCTCGACCGAAATCGGCAAGCCCTAGCTTCAGGCCTGCCGATTCTTAGATTCTCGCGATGCCCGGCGCCTCGGAGGCACGCCGCGCGGGGCCGCGGGAGGACCGCCCCATCTCATAGCTCAATGGACGGTTGTACGAGGACGCCGCAGCGGGGCCGTGCCGCCATTTGCTAAGGGTCTCTCGTTGCAGGTAAAATAGAGGGCCTGACACACCTAACAAGAAAGAGTCCAATGAAATCAATGCCTGTTTCGTCGAGAGTCGTTCACGATAAGTACGGGCTCGGTGTCATCACCGAAGTCGATCCCCAGTACACCACGATCCATTTCGATGACCACGGCAAGAAGAAGTTCGTCACCGAAATCGTCAGCCTCAAGGCCAGTGACGAGCCCCCTCCGAAGCGCCGACGAGGTGGCCGGAAACCGAAAGCTTCCTAGGCTTTCGTCGCGCTCCGTCACTCGCCAAGCAAGTCCTCGTCGAGGCTGAAGTCTCCCCTGTCCGCGGCCGCGAGAAGCTCGCGGGCCCGATCGGCATCGGTCTCCCGGACATGGATCGCGACGAGCCCCAGACCGTCGATGGTGAGGCCATGCGTCTTGCGCAGACTTTCTCCGTGAAACGAGCAGGTTATACCGTTCGCCTCTAGAAAGTCTCGCACCTGCTGCGCGTCGACTTCCCCGCTCGCCTCGTAGACGCAGGTCGATTTCTCCATCGGGTGTGCTCAAGGTGGAACGCTAGCGGACGGTCCAATCCCCCAGTTGGGTGTCCCAGACGTATTCGAAGTTCCTGACGAACTCTTCCATGGAAGTCGTCCCGTCTGGCTCCCGCACGCGGCTGGTAATCTTGAATCGGATCGTTCCGCGCCACGGGGGGCCGTCATCGTTCGAAGGCTTTTGTATTTGTACGTCCTCGATCTCCCAGTTCGCCGTTACGCCAAACGCCGGATCCAGTTTCTCTCCCTCCGCCTTCAACTCTTGAGCCTCTTGCCGGAGAAGTGATAGGGCCGTCTCCTGCGAAGGTCCACTGTCGCCCGCCATGCCGCAGGAGCCCAGGAGGGCAGCCAGAAACGCGGTGGCGAGTATCGAGGACTCATTTCGTATCCGCGCCACCACGGACACGAGGGTCTTTCGTTGCGCCGTTACGGTATGCTGCATGGAACGAGGCTAGCAGGCCGCCAAGACCGGGTCAACTCGACACCCAAATGAAAAAGGACCGGTCCCGTCGACGGAGGATACCGGTCCTTGTTCGAGAGCCTTCGCGCGGACTGGCTCTTCTTTCGACGGACTCTTAGTGCCAGGTCACGGCCTTGTTCATCTCGGCAATGGCGTCCTCTACGGCGTTCGGCCGACCGGTCAAGTACTTGCCGGAGAGAGGATCGGCAGCGCGGTAGTCGATCGAGCCGACCCGCCGCGTCG
>JBOGJF010000020.1:0-1849 GCA_050747785.1 Vicinamibacteria bacterium | reverse complement strand
GTTCAACATCATCTACCGTGACGACCGTTCTTCCACCCGAACGAGCCTAGGCGACCGACTTCTCATCGATGGGTTAGGCGGAAGTCTGGTGGGGGTCTATCCTGCCGGGCCGGGTGAGTTGGATGTCCTGGCCTGGGTTGCCTACGAGTTCGGTGACTTCGGCGCGATGAGTCACCGTGCAATAGCCGTCATCGGCGAGGGCGGTTATGGCTGGCCGCAAGCGAGACTCGCGCCTTGGGTCCGCGGCGGGGTGGCCTACGCCAGCGGGGACAGCGATCCTGCCGACCAAGACCACGGGACGTTTTTCAACATGGTTCCGACTAACCACAAGTTCTACGGCGATCAAGATCTGAGCGCTCTCCAGAATCTAACCAACGTCTACGGCCAGCTACGCCTGCAGCCGCACCGCCTGCTGGCATTGAGTCTCGAGGGGCACCTCTTCCGGTTGAGTGATGCGGCCGATGCCTGGTACGGTGGTTCGGGACCCGCGAACAACCAGGGGTTTGGATATGTTGCCCGTTTCCCGGGCGGGAGGACTCGGAGAGACATCGGAACGGAGTGGGATTTGATCTTGACCTGGAGTCCCCGGCCGATACTCGGCGTGCAAGTGGGCGCCGCGTATTTCAAGGGTGGCGAGGTTGCCGAGGCGCTCTTTCCCGTCGAAGACAACTCGACGTGGCTCTACGTGCAGGCCGTCTTGACGCGATGAGATGCTAGCGCGTCGAATGATGGATCGTCTTGAACACGATGCGCTCGGTGGCTCCCTCCGGGCCCAGAGGCGTGAACTCCAAGACCAAGCGGGCCGTCAGCTCCGCTTGCTGGGTGCTCGGGATCAGAAACGAGAAACCCGCACCTCTCGCTTCACCGGGAAGAATCCGGTTGTCCATCCGAACCGCGGCCGAGCGAGTGAACATTTCTCCGTCTCTAAGGATCTCTCTTCCTTCCGAGTCGACCACGATCTTTCTGAAGACGGTTTGGTCCTTGTAGAGCCTGCCACTCGAGGCTTCCGCTTCGACCTCCAGAACGAGCCTCCGGCTCGGCATCCCGGTCGGAACACGGTGTCCGGAACCGGTGTTGGAAACCCGTAGCCTGACCTGAATGGTGCCTGAAGATCTTGTGACCTCGTCCCACTCCAGAGTCAGGGCCCTCGCGAGCTGATCTGCGGCATGTCCGCCGGGCATTCGGTGGAGATTGATGAACTCCCGCGGATTGCGCTTCACTCTCGGATCGACGACGTTCGCCATGACCACGGGCATGTGACACCCCTGGCAGGTGACGTTCCGGCGTGGATAGGGACCCTCGAGATACTCGCTGTAAGTGGACAGAATGGGCACGCCCTCGGGTGTCTTGTACTCATGGCAGCTGGCGCAGAGGCGAGCGGAGAGATGCAGCTCGGAGAAGGCCACGCCGTGACTGCCGTCGGGCTGGGCATCGTTGTAGGGCCCGCGTTTGATGTTCTCTCGACCGCCGACGTCCAACTCGAAGGGGACCGCTTCTCCGGGGTGTGACGCGACCATCGAATGGCAGAAGTCACAGGTGACCGACTCCTTGGTAATATTACGAACCATCGAATAGTCTTGCGTCCTAACCGTCGTCGGGGCATGGCAGGTGAGACATAGCTTTCGCACGTCCTCGCCGCGTGCCTTGACCGCGTCTTCAAGCGCCTGAGCGAAGATGGGCTCAGTGGCGGCGCGAGAGTGGAGACTACCGGTCCATGCCTCGTGGATATCGACGTGGCATTGTGCGCAGACCATGGCGCTCGTGAAAGGCGCGGAGTCATTCGGATCGATGTTTTGGGCGTTGGCTGGAACAACCGCGAGAAAGAGTACACTCAACATCCCCTTGGGAA
>JBOGJF010000019.1:0-3462 GCA_050747785.1 Vicinamibacteria bacterium | reverse complement strand
TGCACCTCAAGTTATGGTGTTTCTGGACACCAACTAGTTAGTTAGCGCTCTCCGCGCTCCTCGCGATCGCCGCTTCCTTCTCGTTCCCCACCCCGTCCCGGACATCGTCCACGCCCGTGCCGGTCTCGGTCTCCTCGGTGTCCTCTCCCATCGGAGCTCCGGGGCTGCTGGGGCTCTTCCGGCGGGAGCCCGGCCTGCTCACGAAGCACCGCTTTGCGGGACAGCTTCACCTTGCCCTGTGGGTCGATGTTGATCACCTTCACCAGCACCTGGTCGCCCTCCGTCATCTCGTTCTTGATGTCCTTGACTCGGTAGTCGGCGACCTCGGAGATATGGAGCAAGCCATCGGTGCCCGGCAAGATCTCCACGAAGGCGCCGAAATCGACGATCCGCTGGACCTTACCAAGATAGGTCTTCCCGATCTCCGCGACCGCGGTAAGCTCCTCGATGATCTGCATCGCCTTACGGGCCGACTCCTCGTCCGCTGAAGCGATGGAAACTGTTCCATCGTCCTCGACATCGATCTTGACCTGGGTCCGCTCCACGATGCTGCGGATCATTTTCCCGCCCGGTCCGATGACGTCGCGGATCTTGGCGGTGGGAATGCGCATCGTGAAGATGCGCGGCGCGTAGGAAGAGATGTTCTGACGGGGCGCGTCGATGGTCTCCGCCATCTTCTCTAGAATGAGAAGACGCGCCTGCCGAGCCTGCTCCAAGGCTTCGGCCATGATCGCGGGAGTGATTCCCGAAATCTTGATATCCATTTGGAGGGCGGTGATTCCACTCCCGGTGCCCGCGACCTTGAAATCCATGTCGCCATAGTGATCCTCCGCACCGGCGATGTCGGTGAGGATCGCGTAGTCATCTCCATCCTTGACCAATCCCATGGCGATCCCCGCCACCGGCGCCTTCAGGGGCACCCCAGCATCCATCAAGGCAAGGCATCCTCCAGTCACGCTCGCCATCGAAGAAGAGCCGTTGGATTCAAGGATGTCCGCGACGATTCGCACCGTGTAGGGGAACTGATCATCCAGAGGAATGACCGGGGCTAATGCACGTTCGGCGAGCGCGCCGTGCCCGATTTCCCGACGTCCGGGTCCACGCAAGAACTTGACCTCGCCCACCGAGAAGGGTGGAAAGTTGTAGTGGAGCATGAACCGTTTTTGCGAAAGACCCTCCAACCAATCCAACTTCTGCACGTCTTCGGACGTGCCGAGCGTGACCGTTACCAGTGCTTGCGTCTCCCCGCGCGTGAAGACCGACGACCCATGGGTTCGCGGTAGCATGCCCACCTCGCAAGTGATGGTCCTGATCTCATCGAAACGCCGTCCGTCCAACCTTCTCTTGTTCCGCAGGACCTCGGTGCGAAGGTGTTTTTCCTTCAACGCGGCAATGGCGGCCACCGCCACGGAACGCTCGTCCGATTCGTCTTCCGAATACTCCTCGAGATGCTGGGTAATCAAGTCGTCGATCTTCTTCTGGCTGTCGAGCTTCCCGGGAAGCCGCATGGCCTCCAGCAGCGGAGCCGAAACAGCCGCCTCCACCCGCAGATAGAGCTCGTCGTTCCGAGTCGGTGCCGGGGCCTCACGCTTGGTCGGGCGGATCTCCCGGTAGAGCTCTTCCTGAATGTCGATAAGCCTCCGAATGGCGTCGTGCCCCTTGGCGAGCGCTTCGATCATCTCGGCTTCGCTGACCTCCTTCGCGCCCGCCTCGACCATCACGATCGCCTCGCGCGAGCCCGCAACGGTGAGATTCAACCGAGAGGTCTTCAACTCCTCGAATTTGGGGTTGATGACGAACCCGCCTTCGAGCAGTCCGACGCGCACCGCGGCGATAGGGGTCGTAAAGGGAATGTCCGAGCAGTAGAGGGCCGCCGAGGCGCCGGTGATCGCGATGGTATCCGGATCGTTCTCCTTGTCCGAGGAGAGAACGAGCCCCACGACCTGCGTCTCACAATGCCATGTCTCAGGAAAAAGCGGGCGAATGGGGCGATCGATGAGCCGACTGGTCAAGATCTCCTTTTCGCTGGGTCGGCCTTCTCTCTTGAAGAACCCTCCGGGAATTTTTCCCGCCGCATAGAAATTCTCGCGGTAGTCCACGGTGAGAGGAAGGAAATCAATCCCTTCTCGCTCCTTCTTATCGGCGCACGCGGTAACCAGCACCACGGTCTCACCGAGCCGCACCAGCGCTGCCCCGTTCGCTTGCTTGGCAAGCCTCCCCATCTCGATGGAGAGGGTCACCCCGCCAAGCTCTAGCTCCTTCCGATGAATCATCTCGACCTCCGACCAACTAACCGAGTTGCAGGGCTCCCGCTCAAGGCGCACTGCGCGCTTCGGGCTGACTGGCGAGAGCCAGCCTCATGGGCGGCGCGTTCCTAGCCTCTCGTGATGCAATTGAATGTGAAAGACTCAAAAAGACTAAAGAGGTGGACCTCAGCTCAAAGGGTGCCGAAGGAGGGAGAGCTCGAGGGGCGTTGGCAGCCAACGATCAAGATCGGAACCCTGCCCGAACCGGGGCGTGGGCGTACTCACTTGCGAATTCCAAGCCGCTGGATGACCCCACGGTATCTCTGGACGTCCTTACGCTTCAGGTAGTCCAGAAGGCGTCGGCGCTGTCCCACGAGCTTCAGTAGTCCGCGGCGCGAATGATGATCCTTCTGGTGCATCTTGAAGTGATCCGTGAGGTATCCGATACGCTCACTGAGGAGGGCGATTTGAACCTCGGGTGATCCGGTGTCCTTCGAATGGTGCCGGTACTCTCCAATAATGTTTGTCTTTCGCTCTTGGCGCTCTTGGGAGAGTGTCAAAGTGAGGTCCTCCCTACTTCCTTTCCTTTTCTTCCTTCTGTACGGCGGGCATCATAGCACACCGTTCATACGCTGTAAAGGTGCCGCCTAGAACGCCTTGCCCGAGCCGCTCGCCCTCGATACCGCTCGGCGCGGGCTCGCCAGGACCACCAGGGGACGAAACTCCGACAACCCCTCGACCGCGACCCCGACCCCCAGGAGCTCACCCTGCGGATCCAGGAGGCGACAAGGCCGTCCCGGGAGCACATCCGGGACTTCGCCTGCAATTGCGAGCGCCGACACCGTCATGCCGTGGCGGACCCGTTCAGCCCCTTCCGTGCCGAGGCGCAACACGGGGAGGTTGGATAGTGCCTGGGCGGGATCCCAGGTCACCTCGCCTAGCCGACCCGCGCGCGCCAACATCTCCAGTTGATCCACTTTAACGGCTTGCTCCACCGAGAACGGCCCGACGCGGAGCCGCCGCAACTCTTCCAGGTGCGCGCCGCACCCGAGTCGCACACCGAGGTCGTGAGCGAGAGAGCGAATGTACGTGCCCGCGCCGACTTCCACCACCAGCACCGCTCGATCATTCTGCACGTCTTGAAGGTCGATGCGGTGTATCACGACTCGGGCCGGACGCGGCTTCACTTCGATCCCCGCCCGCGCCAGACGATACA
>JBOGJF010000018.1:0-10585 GCA_050747785.1 Vicinamibacteria bacterium | reverse complement strand
CGAGATGAGCCGCTACTTCTGGTACCTCGACGCGTCGAAAGCCGAGCGCGAGCTGGGGTTCCGCTCGCGAGATCCGGGTGACACGCTCTACGAGACGGTCGCTTACTTGAGAGAACATTTCCTGGGGAACGAAGCCTTCCGGGCGAGTAGCGTGTAATTCGCTAGGCTTCAAACGACGAGGTCCCCGTTCCAGAGATTCTGCAAGAACTCGCCGACGGGAACGATCTCGACGCCGCTCTCATCGACGCGTCGGCGGGGCTCGTGGCAAACGACAATTCGCCTTGCAAGCGCGACTTCCTCGGCCAGCGCGTTCAAGCCTCTGTAGTCGCGAGGCGACACGCGGGATTTCCCTTTGACCTCGATGGCAATCTCGTTTCCAACGACGAAGTCGACTTCGAATTGCGATCGGCTCCTCCAGTACGTAAGCGGCTCGTCCCGGCGCCCATAGTCCAGAAAGCTCCTCAGTTCCAGGAAGACGAGGTGTTCGAGCGCACGGCCGTAGGCCTCCGACCCACGCTCGATTGTATGGATGCGTGCCAGTGCGTTCGCAACCCCGACATCGAAGAAATAGAACTTGGCGGTGGCCACCGGCTTGCGCTTGACGGATTTCTGATAGGGATGCAGCTGATGTCCGATGAGCGTGTCTTCGAGTATCTGGTAGTGCTCTCGCACGGTTCTCGGCGGCACACCCGCATCGGAGCCTACCGCAGTGAAATTGATTTGTTGACCGTTGGTCAGGCCCGCAACTTCGAGGAAGCGGCTGAACCGTCCGATGGATCTGGTGAGACCTTCGGCTTGAATCTCTTCCTGGAGATAGGTTCCGACGTAGGCTTTCAAGTCGTCCCGGTAGTGGGGGGAGTCTAGAATGGCGGGGAGACCACCTCGATTGACCCGTTCGAGCAATCTTGCCTCTCGGAGCTCGGCCGATACGAGCGGATGAAGGCGGCTAACCCAGGCCCTGCCGGCGAGGAGATTGGCGCCACCACGTTTGAGCTTCCGGGCGCTGCTTCCTGTGAGGATGAATCGAAGGCGTTTGTTTCGCTCGATGAGGAGATGGACCTCGTCTAGAAGAGCGGGGAACTTTTGAATCTCGTCCACGACAACGATCCTCCGGGAGGGTGCAAGCGTTTGCCGAAGGTATTCCGGACGGGCGCTCAGCTCTCGGAATGTGTCGGCCTCCAGAAGGTCGTAGAAGGCGGCCTCGGGAAACGTCTTTCGGACCAGGGTGCTTTTCCCCGTTTGCCGCGGTCCGAAGAGAAAGAGGGACCGATGACGGATCATCTCGTCGAGCTGAAGCGCCCTAGTATACATCGGCATAATTATTGCCGATTTATATGTAATCTGGCAACTAAACAGCGGATTTTGCCGTAGAAGGGCGCCCGATGAACCCTCGCCTCGGCGAGATGGGTCCGTGTTTCTTTGGAGTCTCCCCCGAGTGAACGCCTATTCCGCCCGACGTGCCTCCACCTCGAAGGGGTTTCGCTCGTATCCGTGCCGTAGGTGGTACGAGAGGTAGAGGAACGGAAACCGCGCGACGCCGTGGCGTTTCCACTGCTCGACGTGCGCCCGCTCGTGGCGGAGGGTCGCGGCGGATAGACTCTGGAGTGGCGTAAAGACCCGCGACCCGAGCGTGATGGCGACGTACCGCTTGGGGAGAAGGAGCTTCGCGAGCCACGACCGGTAGCGGACTTTCATCACGCAACCGCAAGCGCGGTGGAAAGCTTCACCAGATCGGCGTGCAGGTCGACCATCTTCTGATAGCGAACGGTGCGATCCTTTTTCATGCAGCGGAGAATCACGTCATTGAGAGGCTCGGGGATGGTGGCGAGGACGCGGCGCGGGGGCACGGGGTCTTCTTGTACGTGTTTCATCGCGATGGCGAGCGGCGTGTCGGCGCGGAACGGCAGAACCCCGGCGAACATCTCATAGAGAACGACGCCCAACGAGTAGATATCGCTCCGCTCATCGAGATCTTGTTTTCCCTGCGCCTGCTCGGGAGACATGTACTGGGGCGTGCCCATGACCAGGCCGGCCGCGGTGATCTCCGCCATGTTCAACGGCCGCGCGATGCCGAAGTCCATGATCTTCACTTCGCTCGTCGGCGTGAGGATGATGTTCTGCGGCTTGACGTCGCGGTGTACGACGCCCTGTTCGTGAGCGGCGGTGAGACCGGCACAGGCCTGCTTCGCAATGCCGAGCCCGACTTCCAGGGGGAGGGCGCCCTTGGCCTGCACCAGCCGTTTCAGGGTTATTCCCTTCACGAACTCCATGGTGATGAATTTGATGCCCCCTTCTTCTCCGAGGTCATAGGTTCGGACGACGTTGCGATGGGTGACCCGGCGCGCCACCCGGATCTCTTGCTTGAATCGATCCAGGATATGGGGGTCGGTCGACGCGATCTCGGGGCGGAGCACCTTGAGCGCGACCGGTTCGTCCAGCTCACGATCGAGGGCTTGGAACACCATACCCATGCCGCCCTCTCCGAGCACGCGCTGGATCTCGTAACGCTCGGCCAGCACGAAACCGGGGCGAAGGTCCGAGACCGAGAGCGACGGCACCATGAGGGACTGAGTCTTGTCCGTGCTAGAGTCTGTTGCCGCGAGCCCGCCGGTGCCGATGGCGGGTTGGCGGGTCGTACCCCCGGAGACCAGATAGACCACGACCGGAGTGGCTACGCCCGGAACCGACAACGTTGCTAGGAGCTCCGCGGAAACGCGGTCGCGAACGACTTGGTAGGTATCGTCGGAAAGAAGGATGTTCCCGGGTCGGGCCTCGTCGCACAGGCGCGCGGCCACGTGAACCGCAGGCCCCAGCAGGGTGAAGTCCAGCCGCTCGGACGTTCCCACGCTTCCGAACATCACGTCCCCGGTGGCCATGCCGATGCTGGGGAGAAAGGGTCTCACGCCCTCGCCTTGTTCCTCTCCCAGGCACTGACGGATGGCATTGGCACAACGCACCGCGGACCAAACCATCTCCGGTCCTTTGAAGAACGCCATCATGCGATCGCCGACGAACTTGTCCACCTGCCCCCCGTAGCGGTCGACCAGCTCCGCCTCTTTCTCCAGCGACTGGTTGACCTGGGACAGAACCGCTCTCGGTTTAGCCTGCTCAGCGAAGGAGGCGAAGGCCCTGAGGTCTGAGAAGAGCACGGTGACCGGCTCGCGACGGCTCAGGGCACTCTCCGGCCGCGCGGTGTTCTGAATCATCTCGGCGGCGGACCGGGAGATGTACTTTTCCATCAGCGCCTTTTCCCGTAGCTCTCTCACCAGCGCGCGAAAGGACGTGGCGAGCGCGCCGATCTCGTCTTCGGACTCCACCTCGACCTCGCTTCGATAATCGCCTTCCCGAATGCGATCGGTAACGGTCACCAGCTTCTTGATGGGTCGCGCGATGCCACGCGATACGACGAAGCTGGCGAGGACCGCAAGACCGAGGGTGAGCATCCCTACCCAGAGCACACTTCGTTGGAAGGAACGAAACGCGCTGAGCTCCCGATCGCGCGAGCGGAGAGCGGCAAAGACTCCCTCCACTTCACCTCCGATGGTCTCCAAGGGAACGAGGGTTGCCTGATAGGTCTCGCCACCCAACTCCACTTGCAGGTCGGTTGACTCGCCGGTCGTCTTCTGTTGAGCGAGCCAATCGCGAAAGGCGGGGCTGTTTTCGGCCAGCGTCGAGCCAGCCAGCTGAAGATCGGGCCCCTGCCCGGTGAAGAAAACGACTTCACAGCCCGCGAACCGCTTGATCTCCTGAGCCAGGTGGTCTCCGATTGCGTAGCCGCTCGTCACCGAGCCCAGGATAGCGGGCCCCACCGTAAGGGGCACCGCGACGACGTGATCCAGCCTTTCGCCTTCGCGCCAGACGCCGCCGGCACTCTCGCCCTCGAGTGCCAGGCGGATGAGCGGGATCTCCGACGCGTCTTCGCCGGCGCGCCCGGGCAAGTCCGTTCGGGCCAGGACGACACCCTCGCTGTCGGTAATAATGATGAAGTCGCTACCCACCTGGGGCAGCATTTCTTGGGCCGAGTCCAACGCGGTGGCGGCGTCCGCCTCGGCCACGATCGCTTTGAAGATAGGGTTTTCCGCCACCACTGAGTTGACGAGCTCCAGCTTCTCGAGGCGCTCCACTTCCAGGTTGGCGTAAAGGCTGCGCGTCGTTTCGAGCGCGCGATCGAGAGACTCACTAGCCAGGCGGCTCGCTCTCACGTAGGAAAACAGGAGCACCGCGCCCACCAGGCCGACGACCAGCACGACGGAATAGACGAATATCTTGGCCTGGAGGCTGATGCGAGACCGCCGTCTGACGAACTCCGGCCAAAGCACCCGCGCAACTTGACGGCCAACAGGGGACGGAGGGTGCCCCCCGCTCGGTCTTCTAGTATCTCTCACGTTTGTAGGGTTTTCCGAACTTGTTCAAGTGTGGCTTCGGCTTGAACCTTCGCGCGTCGATCTCGAAGTCCACGTCTTGGGCGCCCTGCTCGCCGACCATGACGCGCTTCTCGGCCTCGCCCTTTTCGTGCCAGGCCTTCACCGTGTAGATACCAGGAGGCACGTCGGGGATAACGTACGTTCCATCCGCGGCCACTCGAGCGAAGTAGGGGTTCTCCACGACCAAGATGAAAGCACTCATCTGCGGATGAATGTTGCAGTAGAGCCGCACCAATCCGGGCGTCTCGAATGGCTGGGGCTTGCTGGCTCCGGACTTGTAGAGCCCGAGATCGAAGCGGTTTCCGGGAGAGAGCGAAAAGGCGTTATGCATGATCGCGTCTCGGTTGGGAAAAGACATTTGCTCCCCCGCCGGAATCACTTGGAGACGCGGTGAGAACATCTTGTTCTCCATGACGATGGTGCGCTCTCGGGACTCGGACGGCGAGGTCATCGGCGCCTGAACGCCGTCGACGTAGACGACGACGTCTCCTCCCGCCGGCGCCGCGACATCGTCTCCCTCGCGAAGACTCACCTTGCCGGAGATCTCCGCGATGGCTGCGCCCGAAGTCAACCCCACCGCCAGCATGACCGACGCAATCGAGCGGAATCTGCCCATTGTCATGAGATTGGGGTCCCGTCAGCCTTCTCGTTCCGTGGCGAGCATCCCTCTCCGCGACTCCTTAGGGTCGACTCCTGCGTGGATGGTCGCAAGAACGCGCGACCGGCCATGAATTCTAGCACATGCTGGTTGACGCGATGCCGGCCCGTCCTCTAGGATGCACCGTTCTTTCAGAGGTTCCCCCATGCACTTTCGCTTGCTGGCCGTTACGTTCCTGCTCTTCTGCGGAACCGCGGTCGCGCAGGAGCAGGAGCAAGAACAAGAACCGGAGCCGTTCGAGACGGAGTCCGTTCACTTCCGGATCTCGGCAGAGCTCAAGGCTCATTATCGCTGGTCGGAGGCGGACTCGCTTCCGCTACGGTTCCCGTTCCCGCCGGAGTTCGTCCCGGTAGGTCGAGATCGCGTCGCTTTGGAAACAGTCGCTTCCGGGTCTTCTTTGGAAGTGAGCACCGCAACCGTCTTCCTGGACGTGGATCTGCGGCGTTTGATAGCCGCTCGGGCCAAGATCGACTTCATCGATCTGCATGATCGGAATCCAACCAGCACCGATCAGACCGTGGACGTGGACGAGGCCTGGATTCGGTTCGGGAGGAAGTACGAGCCCATGGAAGCGGTACCGGGTAGTAGCGCCTATGCGCTATTCGGGAAGGCGCCCAAGTTCGAGCGACAGAGCCTTAGACGCCTCGAGAGCTATGGGCTCGTTTCGACCGCATTCAACCGATTCGAGGACATTCAACTCCAGTTCGGCGGGAGTCTCGGGACCCATTTGTACTTCCGCGCACAAATCTCCAACGGCAACCCCACGTTCTTCCGAGATCCCAATGCTCTT
Source organism: Vicinamibacteria bacterium (assembly GCA_050747785.1). Taxonomy (GTDB): domain Bacteria; phylum Acidobacteriota; class Vicinamibacteria; order Marinacidobacterales; family DATDRI01; genus CBDANW01. The sequence continues at coordinate 4,713 of JBOGJF010000018.1, read as the reverse complement.
GCCGGCGACAACGGGACCGAGATGCCTCCCAACCCGGACCCCAAGCTGTGGAGCGGCTTTCCCATTTTTTATCACGCGGAAGCGGAAGAGCTGGAGATCGATGACCGTCCGGAGTATGGAGTCGGGGTGGGGCTGAGCTTCCTCAGCATCGATCAGGAGAAGGGCCTCGATGTCCTGGGCTTCTATTACAGAACGCGACTGTCGGAGGCGGCGAAGCTGCGAGGAACCTTCTATGAAGGGGATTTGGACATTCTCGATGGTGTGACGCCCATCCCGGGACGGGAAAGTGAATTCTCGCTTCCGATCTCGGGAGACACCCGCGAGGAGTACGGAGTGAACGCGGACACCCAGGTGAACGCGCTCAGCCTGTTCTTCCAGTTCGTTCACGAGGAAGCGGCTTCCTTACCACGAGACGGCATCGAGGTCGAGGCGGCGTACCGTTTCGTCATCGGCGATCCGGCCGACCCGAGCGATCTCTTTCCGTTGATCCAGCCCGCCATACGCTATAGCAGATTGGACAACGACTTCACGGCTCCTCCGCTTTTCGTGGTCCCGAGCGTCATGTGGGATTGGGAGAAGTGGGACATCGGCGTGAGAGTGATCATCGTGAGTCGTGTCGACCTGACGCTGGAGTACGCTTACCACGACATCCATGCGGCTCGGGCTATTGCGCACGACGAGTTTCTGGCAACCCTGCGGCTGCGCTTCCAGTGATCGCCGGCCAGCGGTATGTTGTGCTCCGCCTCGCGTCTGATCCTCGGGCCGCCGCGACCTAGCCGGTGGCCGCCGAAGCGCCGCGCTGACGCCCGGTTGGTACATCGAGTTTAGCGACCCACGGAGCCCTCCCGTACCGGCTAACGATTCACCGTTCCCATCAGAGCTTCCGGATAGCGTGTTCTCGCCGCGGCTCCGAGCGGAGCAAAGTCCGCGATGCGCTGGAGGTCGTTATGACTCAGTGTGATGTCTTTCCGCATCGTCGGTCTTCCGCCAGCCCTAGAAATCGGACATGCCCATGCAGCCTAAACCCAAGGCAGACTCTTGCGTCGGACTTACCAAGCTTCCGGTATTTCATCGTCCCAGTTCTCCTCTAGCCGCCGGCGCCCAAATCAGTCGGCGAGTACGTCTGAAGCTCGGTGACCCTTCCGAAGTCCGAGTCTCCCGTCGCGAGCGAGTCGATCCCCCTCGAGAGCGCCGTTGCCGCGACGAGAGAGTCATTGACGAGAAGCCCGTATTTCTTCCTGACGTCGTGAGAGTGCAGTAGACTCTTCATCTCCAGCGGAAGCACCGCGATCCCCATCAGTGGAATGCGCTCGATCTGCTCCCGATAGGTCTCAAGGCTGGTCACGATGTCCGGTCTCGCGCGAAGCTTTTGTGCCACGTTTCCAGGCCTCAGGAAACCCCGGGCGACCGCCTCAATCATCATCAGTCGGTGGGCCACCTCCGCCAGCACTACAGCGGAAGCCGTTCCTTTCACGTCCCCGCTCTCGCAGCGTTCCAGGAATCGCCGGCAGTCCTCCGAGGCGGCGGTGAAGTGATAGATGAATATCGTCGAATCGACGAATACCCGGGTCCCGGGAGGAATCCGATCAAGCCTCATCAAGTGTCGAGGCGGTCGTCCTCTTCCTCCATGATTTCGCGCAGCTCCCTTTCCGGCAGATACAAAGCTCCCCAACTCTCGGTGACGAATCCAGCCGTGGTCCTTCGCTCGCCCTTCTCGCTCAGGTACTCCTCGAGCGCTTCTCCTACGATGCCGCTGATTTGTTTGCCCTGGCGTGCCGCCGCCAGCTTCACTCGCCTGAAGAGCCCTTCATCGATGAGGGTGCTCATCTTCTTTCTCATGTCTTGATGCTAACCTGAAAAGAAGATTATGTCAAGAAATACTGAACGCCGAGGAAATGCCCGCCGCGTCACGAACCGAGCTGACTAATCCGGGATGAAGTGGGCACCGCGGTCGAGCACTAGTCGAAGCGCGCAAGATCCTCCGGTGATTCAAGCTCCCATAGATATGCACCCGCCAACGCGGATCCTAAGCGCGCTCGGGCGGACGGAGAATCGAGCCGGGAGCACGCCTGGGGTCTCGCCATCGACTTCCAACCCAATCTCGGCATGCTCGGTCACGGGCCACGCGTGAACGCTCCCCACCTGCACGTGAGTCACCTCCGGAAGCCTGAGATGTGTGCCCGAGTAGATACGGGGACCATCGACGGCGATTCGCGCGAACGAGAGCTTGCGCACGACGACGAGGTCGAGCAGCCCGTCCACCAGGCTCGCATGGGGCGCGATCTTCATGCCGCCGCCGAAGAACTTTCCGTTGTTGACGGAGACCTGCGTGATGGGCACCTGCCGGGCCGCGGCCGTCCCGATTCGGAGCCACACGCTCGGTGGATCGAACGCCAACGCGGCTTTCATCGTTTCGGTGGCGTAGGCGATTGCTCCACCGAAGAGTGCCCGCCCGCCCTCCAGATTGCCTCGGTTCGTCCGCGAGGCCACTTCTCCACTGAGGCCGAACGAGGCCGAGTTGATGAAAAACCTGGACTCGGTTGTGCCATCGTGACTGGTGAATGAGACCTCCCCGACGTCGATCGTCTTCGGTCGGCCGTGACGGAGCGCGCGGGCGGCATCGGCGAGTCGCGACGGAACGGCCAATGTTCGCAAGAAATCCGCGCCCGTTCCCTGCGGCAGGACGCCGAGCTCAGCGGCGGCACCCGAGCGAAGGATTCCACGCGCCACCTCGCTGATCGTGCCGTCACCGCCGAACGAAACAATGAACCGGCGCCCCCCGCGCGCCTCTTCTTCGGCGATCCGTGCGGCATCACCCTGGCGCGTGGTAAAGGTGCATTGATAAGGTCCAAAATGCGATCGAATGACCGTCGCCGCAGAGGCCCACGAGCGGCCGGCCTTGCCGCCCCGCGCGGCGGGATTGACGATGATGAGGGGAAGCCTGCTGGTCATGGATGTCCGGAACGGCAAGCGAACGATCTTAGCACGGGGCGTTCGGCCGGAGCCGCTTGGAAGCGTCACCCAAGACGAGGAGCCACCCATCCGCACCGATTTTGCCGTGACCCGGCCTTTATGCTACGTTCAGCACCGCCTACGTCGAAAGGACCAGTAACCCGTGAAGAACTCGAAGATCTCATTCCCTCTCCTGCTCGGGGCCTTCCTCGCGCTACTTCTCGCCGGCCACGCGGCACTTACTCAGCAGGCTCAGCAGACTCAGCAGGCTCCCTCCAGTTCCAGCGAGTACACCCCGACGGTCGGACAGGCCGGGAAAGACGTCATCTGGGTTCCGACTCCGGACGCTCTCGTCGAGCGCATGCTGCAGATGGCCGGCGTCGGGCCGAGAGACTACGTGATCGACCTCGGCTCGGGAGACGGCCGCACGGTCATCATGGCGGCGGAGAAGTTCGGCGCTCGCGCGCTCGGAATCGAGTACAACCCGGAGATGGTGGCGCTCTCAATCCGCAAGGCCGAGGAGGCCGGAGTCAGCCACAAAGCCAAGTTCATCGAGGCCGACATCTTTGAAAGCGATTTCAGCGAGGCGACGGTGATTACGATGTACCTCCTCCCGCGTCTCAACCTCAAGCTGCGGCCGATCCTCCTCGAGCTCCGCCCCGGGACACGGATCGTCTCCCATGCGTTCGACATGGAAGACTGGGAGCCGGAGGAGAAGGCTACGGTCGAAGACCGAAACGCCTACTTTTGGATCGTCCCGGCCAAGGTGGCAGGCAACTGGGACCTCGAAGTCCCCACGGACCGAGGTGAGGAGACGTGGACGCTCACGATTGAGCAAGAATTCCAGAATCTGACTGGGAGGGTTCGGTTTCCCGACGGATCGTCCGATTCCGTCGACGGGCGCGTGCGGGGCCCGGAGTTCCGTCTCGACCTCATTTCTGTGGATGGTTCCCGGCGCGAGATCGAAGGCCGCGCCTTCGGCAACCGCTTGGCGGGCACGCTGCGGGACCAAGGAGGCAAGTCGCGGGTGTGGAGCGCTGTGCCCGCGGGATCTCCTCGAACCTGACTTCTGAAGGGAGAGCGCTCTACTCCCGTCATCTCAGAGCTCCGGTCTTCGGGCGGAACGGGACACTGGAATACGCCCTCAGAAGGCCACGCTCAAGGAGAGCGTGATCGTCGGCCCGCCGATGTAACCGGTCGCCTGCCCGAAGAGCGGCGACGTCAGTTTCACGGGCAACTGTGCTACAGACGACCGGCGTCGAAAGAGAGGTGCCCCATGGCTTCGCGACGGTCGGCAGGCAAGGCGAGGCCGAAGGCCAAGGGCACGTCGCGCGCAAGCAAGCCACGCAAGTCGGCCACCAAGTCCAAGTCCCCGCCGAAGGCAGGCACCAAGGCCAAGCCAGGTGCGAGTGAGGCCAAGCCGGTGAAACTCCTTTCAGGCGGCAATCCGCAGATCGCGAAGGCCGAGGGCGACGCCCCGGTGCAGGTGTACATCGCCGCGATGCCGGGCTGGAAGCGCGACATCGGGCGCTGGCTCGACGCGCTCGTCGTGCGGAACGTGCCCAACGTGCGCAAGGCCGTGAAGTGGAACTCGCCGTTCTACGGCATCGAAGGCCAAGGCTGGTTCCTAGGGGTCCACTGCTTCACGCACTACGTCAAGGTGGCCTTCTTCCGCGGCACGTCGCTGCGACCGGTCCCGCCCGGTCCCAGCAAGGACAAGGACACGCGCTACATCGACATCCACGAAGGCGACGAGCTCGA
>JBOGJF010000017.1:0-4274 GCA_050747785.1 Vicinamibacteria bacterium | reverse complement strand
GGCCAGGATCCCAAACTCGCGATAGTTGACAAACCCAAGGGCAGCGGGGAGTCCGGTGAGAACGATCGTCAGTGAGCCAAAGAGTCTGCACCAACGAACGCAGGCCAGCGCCCGCCGCTCAGGATGGTAAGGCGGTCTCCGATCCGGTTTGGGTTTCAGATCCCGTCAGCCGTCGCTCTAGAAGCTTCCTCCGGGATATTGCCTCGTGCCATCGTCCTCGAGCACATGGGAGTCGTCAACCCGACAGCTGTGGACAACCTCCATTTGATGGAAGTCCGCGGTGCCGAGCTGCCGCATCCTCAGTTCGTGGGGCGCATCGCCGAGAACCTGTTCCACAAGTTCGAACAGCTTGGCATCGAGGTGCTCATCGCCGACATGCCGACGTACAACGGCAAGGACCGGAAGGACGTCATGATCCGCCAGATCCGAGAAGCGATCGCTGAGGAGAACAGGAAAGATATCATCGAGCGGCTCTGGAAGGGAAGGCAGGAGCGCGTTCGCCGCGGGCTTCCGCCGGGCGGGAACATTCCCTACGGCTACCGCCGAAACGCCGCCGGGCTGATTCGACACGAGGCGGAAGCCGCCGTGGTGAGGCGCATCTTCGAGCGCTCAGCGCGAGGCGAGACGAAGTCCGCGATCGCAAGAGCCCTCGAAGCCGAGGGCCTGCTGCGCCGAAATGGGAAGCCCTGGACGCGTCGCCAGGTGGGCGCGATCCTCACCCGTGCGCCGCTCTACCGTGAGGGCGTCCTACGTTACGGCGAGGCGATCGCGAAAAACGACGAGTGGGCGCTCGTCCATGACCGGTCCAGCGCGGACGGCTAACTACTTCGGATGCGAGACGAGGGAGAGGATGGTGTAGGTGTCCCCTTCGATCTGAAAATAGAGGCGCCAGTCCTGCGTGACGCGCGCCTGCCAGATGTCTCGCTCCTCGTCGTACTTCTTGGCGTGGAGCGACGGGTGACGGAGATCCCGGACTAGGAGCTGCACCTTTCGATTGAAGGCGTCTCTCACAGGCGGTGGAGCTGCGGCCAACTGCTCCACGAGCGTGGGGTGATAGCGAGCCTGCATTCAGCCAATGTTGGCAACTCGCTTTCTCCGCTGACGCCGAGCGACCCGGCCATGGAGATCCTCGAGCATCGCCTTCGCCGAGGGGAAGGGCCCAATCACGCGCCCTCTGCGAACGTCCTCCAGCGCATGGGCGAGCTCGCGATCTACCAAGCTCTTCGGCGTGAGGGTGATTTTCTTGCCCTGGACCTCAGCCTCGAGAAGATCGCCCACGCCGACGCCGACCCTGGCCCGTACGGATGCGGGCAGCGTGACCTGGTACTTCTCTTTTACTTTGACGAGCGGCGCGGTGAGCCTCATGAATGGTTGGAAAGTTGAATTGTTCGACACCATCAGTATGGCGGGCTGGGTGATTCTGTCAACCTCCGGGCGTGTGCTCCAAGGGTGGCACCCCCAGGCGGTAGGTGCTGCCCGCGCTGGCTGACGACGTAGATGCCGGCGAGGACCATCAAGCCTCCCAGGATCTGCCGGACGCTGAGATATTCACCGAGCAGCGGCACGCCGAGGAGCGCGGTGAGGACGGGCTGGCCAAGCAGGCTCACCGACATCACGGTTGCCCTCAGATGCCCCAGGGCGTAGCTGATCGCAAACCACCCGCCCAACTGGGGTACGAGGGCCAGGGCGACGAGGAGTGCCCACGTTCGCCCGTCGTAGCCCGTGAGCGGCGTCCTGAGCACGAAGCACAACGGAAGAAGGACAGCGACGCTCCCCGTGAGCGAGAGCATGAACACCGTAGGAGCCGGGAGCCGGATGCGGGCGCGCTCGGTGGTCACGAGATAGCCGGCATAGAAGAGGCTCGCAGTGATCGCAAGAGCGTCACCGCTCCCGGGAGCCAACCTCGTGACACCCGCCGACATGACGAGAACGACACCCGCCACCGCCATGGCCATGCCAAGCCAGAAGGTGAGCGGCAGGCGCTCCCGGAAGAGAACGAGCGCGCCAAGCGCGACCCAGAACGGTGCGACGTGCGCGAGGAGAGTCGCGTTCGCCACCGACGTTATTTGGAGAGCGATGTGAAAGAGCGCGATGTCCGCACCGAAGAAGACACCGGCGAGCGTCGCGAGGGCCGCGGCGGGAATGGGAAGTTGCGCAGGGCGGTGACGAAGCCACCACGGCAAGAGCACCGCCGCCGCGATCAGCATCCTCCAGAAGGCCGACGCTTCACCGGGAATCGGTGTCCACTTCGCAAGGATGCCGGATAGTGCGATGGCGACGACGCCCGTGCTGACCGAGAAGTAGGACATGCCGAGTCGCCGCGCTGCGTCGCTCACGTTTGTTGCAACACCGGTACGCCTGCCTTGTGAAACGCGAATCGGCTGGGTTCGACCGCGTGCCGGACTAGGCATGGTTTGTGGTACGGTTCAGCGAATCCGGTACCGAGCGATGCCCGACTGGCTTGTCGAGTTACAGGGTGAGGAGTTCGACCTCGAAGAGGATCTTGATCACCCGCGAGACGAACTGGACCAACCTCTACAACATTCTCGACGTCGTTGTGTCGGACGCCGGTGGGATGATCTGGCAGGCAGGCTGGGCGACCGAGAGCGAAGTCAAGCGCCTCAAGCATACGGCAGATAGTGAGAGCACGCTGGGCGACGAGGCGCGTCACGGCAGGGAACGGACCGAGCCGCCAGCCAATCCCATGTCCCTTAAGGAGGCCGACTCGCTTATTCGAACAATTATGCGCGCCTGGTTGACGTGGAAATCAACGGGGAGACCCTGAGGGACCTAGGCCCATGCGCCGATGAACGCTCGACAATTCCGCAAAAGTCTGGGCCAGCGCCTGAGGTTGCGGCCGATCCCGAAGCGTCAGCTCGCCGATGCGACACCCCTCCATCTGATCGACGACGAGTGGTTCGTCGAGCGTATCGAGGAACACCACGTCGTGCTTCACAACCTGAGAACTGGCCACATTCTCGAGCTCGGCTTCGACAACATTCGCGAGTTCCGGTCGCCGCACTTTCTGCTCCTCCGCTGCCAAGTCATCCTGAGAGGCATCTCGATCGTTATCGAGCCATTTGTCGCCCCCGAACCCGCCCGGGAGCGACGACGGCCGTCATGACGCTGCCAAGTTACTCGTCCGATGGGCCCTCGGGAGGCTTGCAGAGGAAGGTTCACCCATCATCGGTCTCCCGACCAGGAGTGAACCACGACCGCTGCCGACACATCTCGGCGAAAGGAGAGGCGATGACAGCTTGTTTACGGTCTATCTCCCCGTGGGCGGTGATAGTTTCTATACTTATCCTCGCCGCGGCATTTCCTGTCACACCGACCTGGGGACAGCAGCCAGAAAATCAGCGTGTTCAGGAGTTCAAGAATTTTGCAGAGAAGGTGGTGCCGAACCTCGTTATGCTTACAACTAAGCAAGGGCTCAAGGGCAAAGTCGAGCCCCGCGAACTCGCCGACGGCGCGACATTCGCCTACCGGGAGAGCATCATCAGGCTGAAAGGGCGACTTGGAGACTGGGGCGATAACATCTCCCAGGAGACGCTGTTGAATCTTTACTTCAACTGCTTCATTGAGAGTACGACCGTTCTGCCTCCCAAAGGCCCGGCCTATACGGAGCCACCGTTCAGAAATGTTCGGAGAGTGATCTATAACGGAGCTCTCGATCGCCTTGTCACCTACGCCGCTCTGAAGAACGAGTTCTATGGAATGAACTATTCCCTCTTCGAGAAACAGAAGGTCAGGTTGCTCAGCGAGATGGTTAAACCGGAGCAACTGTTCGATCTCAATATCCTTCGGACGGCGGACGTGATCCGCGGGAAATTCAAATAGTGCGCCCGGGGACCGGGTCCTTGACAGCACCGTCGCGACTCCTATGCTCAGACTAGTACCCTTCGCCTACACCTTGAAGGTTCCGTCCTTCAGGGTGTGGCTCATCCTGGAGGGCAAAGGAGGACGCCCCAATGCTCTCCAGGTCCACGAAAGTTGCATCAGGCTTGGTCTGCCTCATCGTCTCCTTTCTGCTGGCGATATCGCTTGTCGTGAGCACTTCGATGCTGGTCAAGGAGCTGGCCCTTGCGGGCTTCCTGCTCCTCCTGATCGCGGGCCTGTGTCTCCTTTTCATGGCTTCGGAAGATCCGGGAGACATCCCAAGGCGTTTCTGACCCCAAGAGCTGGCCGTGGACGGCCAGCTCTTCTCGCTCCCGTCGAAGTCACATGCAGGTAACAGCCCTCATCTCGGAGTTTTTGGTACCTGGTGTATTGAT
>JBOGJF010000016.1:0-4161 GCA_050747785.1 Vicinamibacteria bacterium | reverse complement strand
GGCCTGCGCGTCTACACGACCCTCAACGAACGCATGCAGCGTGTCGCCGAAGAGGCTATGGACAAGGCCCTTCGTGAGCTGGACAAGCGCCAGGGTTTTCGGAAGATCGCTTTCAACGTGCACGACGACACCGAGGGAGCCATTCAGGACTTCGCCGCTGACGACTGGGGCAACCCACTCGAGGTAGGTCAGGTGGTGAGCGGCGTCGTGACCGCCGTCGACGACCGACACGCGATCGTTCGCATCGAGAACCACACCGCGACCCTCACCCGTGAGTCCATCGAATGGACGGGGGCAACCAGGCCCAGCGCCATCATGAAGGTCGGCGACGTGACCCAGTTCCGGATCGACACCATCGATCCAACCAACGAAACGCTGCAGGTGACTCTGGAGCAAGACCCGCAGGTGGAGGGAGCGTTCCTCGCCATCGAAACAAGGACCGGCCAGGTGAAGGCCATGGTGGGCGGCTTCGACTTCGCGCGCAGCAAGTTCAACCGGGCCACCCAGGCCCGGCGCCAACCCGGATCCGCGTTCAAGCCCTTCGCCTACGCGGCCGCGATCGACGCCGGTTTTACCGCGACGTCGCTCATCCTCGACGCCCCGGTTCAGTACCAGGATCCGGCCACCCAGGAGATCTACGAGCCCTCGAACTATGACGGCACTTATGAAGGCTGGATCACGCTTCGACGCGCTCTCGAGGCCTCGCGAAACGTCCCCGCCGTGCGCCTCACCGAGCAAATCGGCCCGGAAAAAGCTGCCGAGATGGGCCGCCGGCTCGGTCTGGCCGGCCCCCTTCCGCCCTACCTGAGCCTGCCGCTCGGCTCGGCGGAAGCCAGCCTCATCGAATTGGTCTCCGCGTACTCCGCCTTTCCCAATCAAGGCATTCGCATGACGCCCTACCTCGTTACCAAGGTCACCGACCGCGACGGCAATCTCCTCGAAGAGGACCATCCCAAAGCCGCTGGGGCGATTCGAGCCGACACGGCCTACATCGTCACGAGTCTCTTGCAGGGCGTCGTGCAACGAGGGACGGCCGCCCGCGCCGCCTCGCTCGGAAGACCGCTCGCGGGAAAGACCGGAACGACGAACGATTACTCGGACGCCTGGTTCATCGGGTTCGACCCCACCATGGCCGCCGGCTCTTGGTTAGGATTCGATGAGAAACGGTCCCTGGGCGACCGGGAAGTGGGGGCCCGAGCGGCGCTCCCTCCTTGGATCGAGTTCATGGATAAGGGCCGCGAGAAGGCACCCACCGAAGACTTCGCCGTCCCATCGAACATCGTCTTCGTACCGGTGGACCGGCATACCGGTTATCCGAGCCACGGTTCGGGACCGGATGTGATTCTGGAGGCCTTTATTTCTGGCACTGAGCCCTCTGGATACCCCTGATTGTCAAGACTTGCGTCTTCCGCACTCAATAGTAAGTCAAATCTTATTATTTATCAATCATTTACAATACACAACCGGCTTGATTTGACAATTCCACACTAAATTCGTATATTGAGTTTGTCGCCTTATCCATAGGAGGGAAAGGCGCGGGCCACGGTTGGGCGGAACGCGATGGCGGAGACTTGCCGCCTCAGCTGCCTGAAGTAGTACAGTAGAGATCGAGGGCCCAGGAGAACACGATGCCAACATCAGAGAAAAAGTTGGAACCCCCGGAGGGAATTCATAAGGCCGTTCCCATCCTGCCACTGCGCGACACGGCCATCTTCCCGCATTCCATCCTCCCCTTGGCCGTAGGCAGGGAGAGCACGGTGCGCCTCCTCAGGGAGAAGGCCGACGCCGCCGAGTTCATCGGTGTCGTGACCCAGAGAGACGCGACCATCGAGACCCCCGGTGCCGGGGATCTCTACGACGTGGGCACCGGTGTGAAAATCCACAAGTCCGTACGCATGCCGGACGGCTCGGTTCGGCTCGTGGTCCAGGGTCTGTTCCGCTTCCGCGTCGTCTCCATCGTCCAGACGATTCCGTACGTCCTGGCCGACATCGAGATCCTTTCGGACGTCATCTCGCCGGGCGAAGAGATCGAGATCGACGCCCTCACCCGCAACCTCCACTCGGTCTTCTCGAAGGTCGTGGAGCTGTCACCGAACCTGAGCGACGAAGTGGGGTCTCTCGCGGCCGCCACTCAAGGTGGGAGCCGTCTCGCCGACTTCGTGGCCCAAAATCTTCCCAACCTGGATACCGCCACGCGGCAGACCGTGCTCGAGACCGTCGACGTCAAGAAGCGCTTGACCCTCGTCCACGAGGCCTTGCTCCGTGAGCAGGAAGTCCTCGAGCTGGGCAACAAGATCGAATCCCAGGTCAAGGACGAGGTCGGAAAAACACAGCGCGAGTATTACCTGCGCGAGCAGATGAAAGCTATCCAGAAGGAGCTAGGCGAAAGCGACGAGAGCAGCAAAGAGATCGAAGAGCTCCGACAAAAAATCGAAGACGCGGGCATGCCCGAGGAAGCCAAGAAGGAGGCGCTTCGCGAGGTCAACCGGCTGAGCAAGATCCCGCCCGCCTCGGCGGAATACACCGTCGGAAGAACGTACCTCGACTGGATCGTCCGTGTACCCTGGAACAAACGCACCGAAGACGTCTACGACATTCCGAAAGCCAGCGAGATCCTGGAAGCGGACCACTACGACCTCGAAAAGGTCAAGGACCGCATCCTGGAGTTCCTGGCTGTCCTCAAGATGAAACCGGATATCAAGGGTCCCATCCTGTGCTTCATGGGACCTCCGGGCGTCGGGAAGACCAGTCTCGGTAAATCCATTGCCAAGGCCCTCGGGCGGAAGTTCGTTCGGATCAGCCTGGGCGGCATTCGCGACGAGGCCGAGATCCGCGGCCACCGGCGCACGTACATTGGTGCGCTACCCGGCCAGATCATCCAGAGCCTCTGCCGCGCGGAGTCCAAGAATCCCGTGTTCATACTGGACGAGATCGACAAGCTGGGCATGGATTTCCGCGGCGACCCGAGCTCGGCGCTCCTCGAGGTTCTCGACCCCGAACAGAACCACTCGTTCCGGGACCACTACCTCGATTTGCCCTTGGATCTTTCGGAGGTACTCTTCATCGCGACGGCGAACATCCTGGATCCCGTGCCGCCGGCCTTGAAGGATCGCCTCGAGGTCATCCACCTCGCCGGCTATACCGAAGAGGAAAAGCTACAGATCGCGGAGCGACACCTGATCCCTCGCCAGCTCGACAACCACGGCCTCAAGCCGGAAGTTGCCCCCAAGTTCGCGCGCGAGGCGCTGTCGGAGATCATCCGGCACTACACGAAGGAAGCGGGGCTCCGCAACCTCGAGCGCTCCATCGCCTCGATATGCCGCAAGGCGGCGAGGAAATGGGCGGAGGGTGCCACCCAGCCGCTCGAAATCACCGCGGAGAACCTACAGGAGTTCCTCGGTGCGCCGACCTTTCTGTCCCGAGAGATCGCGGACCGCGTAAAAGTGCCCGGGGTCGCCATCGGCATGGCCTGGACACCGGCCGGAGGAGACATTTTGTTTGTCGAGGCTTCCAAGGTCAAAGGCGGAAAGGATCTCACGCTCACCGGACAATTGGGTGACGTCATGAAGGAGTCCGCCCGCGCCGCGCTCACGTGGGTCCGGTCCCACGGTCCCGCACTCGGCCTCCAGGGCGACTTCTACCGCCGCCTCGACCTCCATCTCCACGTGCCCGAGGGAGCGATCCCGAAGGACGGGCCTTCGGCAGGCGTGACCATCGTCGCCGCGTTGGTGTCCGTCCTGACCGACACTCCTGCTCGCGACGACATCGCAATGACCGGAGAGATCACGCTCACCGGCCACGTGCTTCCCGTCGGAGGGCTCAAGGAGAAGCTGCTTGCCGCGCACCGCTACGGGATCAAGAAGGTCATCATCCCCAAGCTGAACGAAAAGGCAGTGCAGGAAGATCTCACGAAAGAGATCCGGGAACAGCTCGAGATCCATCTGGTCTCGAGCCTCGACGAGGTGCTGGCTATCGTCTTTCCGTCGCTGGCTCCTGGGCTTCTGACCCCCGGACCCCTGCCGAGCGAGAGGCCGTCACAGCGTATCCAGCTGCAGTAGCCGCCGGTGGAGTACAAAGACTACTACCAGACGCTCGGGGTCTCGAAGAACGCCTCCGAAAAGGACATCAAGCAGGCTTACCGACGCCTGGCACGCAAACATC
>JBOGJF010000015.1:0-2177 GCA_050747785.1 Vicinamibacteria bacterium | reverse complement strand
GTTCTCCGGAGAGCCGACCTTGCTGCGTTCGTCACGAACCTCGCCGACACGATCGAGGAGACGGTAAGGAGGCGCCCCGACGAGGCGGAGTTCGAGGAGGCAGGCCTCTCGTTCAGAAAAGCGCAGGAAGTGCCAGGCGTGCTGTTCGTCGGAATGGACTCAGGCCACGCGGTCGATCCGCACGGGATCGCCGCCCGTTCCCTGAATCAGAAGCTCACCAAGAAGAACGACCAACTCGACGTCGCGGGGCATGAACGGATCCTCCTCATCGCGAACTGGGCGATGTTCGTCGATGCCGACGACGTCGGCCGCGTGCTCGCACTCCTCGACCCCGCGGGCTTCCCCAACATCGAAAAGATCGTGTTCGAGGTGGAGGCCGGGCGTGCACGAGATCGTGTTCGACCGCGACGTGATGATGGCCGAACGCCAGGGCGCGATCCCCGAGGCGCCGGCGGGAAGGCTGGTGCTCGCGCGCCAGCTCGGACACCGGCTTGCGGAAGGCGATCTGAGCGCTTTCGAGTTCGTGAAGGTGACTACCGAGCGGGTCGGTAGTATCGGTTGGCTTGAAGATCGGCAGGCGCGGGAGAACCTCGTCGGCATCGGCGAGAAACTTGTTGCCGACGGCCGGGTCGACGACGCCGTTTGGATCGTCCCGACGCTAAGGAGCGATCCGGATCCCGGACTCGACTCGTCGTTGCACCAGGGACTTCTCCAAGGAGTGGACGCGAGGATCATCACAAGCGTTCGCGGGCGTCTCTGCTGGCTCATGGCGAAGATCGTGGCCACGAACGAGCATCGGTACTACGCGCTCCTCGTTGACATCGTCGAGGAGTACCTGCGGGGGGAGAATCTCTACGTCCGGGTGCAAGCCGCGGGACCGCTTGAGGCGCTCATGGCGCGGACGCGCGCCCGCAAGCGGCAGGACGGGTCGGCGTTCGACTGGCCGGACGAGGAGCGTGCAAGGGTTCGACGGATCACCGTCGAGGCTCTCCGGTCAAACGCCGGCTACTCGCGAGTCGTCGAGGCTCTGCTCCGAGTCTTCAACCAGCCGCGCGACCTCAACGAGGAGGAAGCGCATCTACTCCTTACCGTAGGGCTTGCGACGAGACATCCGGACGTTCTGCACGATCTGGCGCTGTACCTCGTGCAGTACGCGCTCTTCCGGCATCGGCAGTGTCCTGAGGCCGGCGCGTTCGATCGTTCGCGGTTTGTCGAGCTCCTGCGCGAACAAGTAGCGACGGGCGAGCCAGCGATGAAGTCGTCGCTCATGTGGCATTTCTTGAAGATTCTCGAGACGAACCAGCTTCCGTATGAGGAATTGCGCGAGTTCGTCGACATCTGGCTCGGGCAGCCGTTCGAATCGGGAATGGAGCACTCGTTGGGACTGGTCTTCCGAGAAATCGCACGGCGGAACGGAGAGGAGGCAATCCGGATCGCCACCGCGGAACTGGATCGGATCGAACGGTACCTCGACGGTGGAGGCCGACCAGACATCTGGATTCCATGGGTCGACGAGATCCCGCCTCTATTTGCTGAACGTCCCGATGAGCTGATGCGCATGGCGACGCAGCTTGCGGGGCTCTGGCACAAGGGCGTGTTCGTCGCCGAGGTCACGAACTTGGCGCATGCATATCGGTTCATACGGGACCCCGTTAAGAAGGCCGAGATCCGCCAGCAGCTACGTGCGGTCTACGAGGCGATGCGCGCGGTCGCGCCGCGGCTGCCAGCGCTGGAGGAAAACGAATCGCCGACTCCGTCATGATGAATGGCTCTTGGCTGGTTGCGACCGGAACCGGGTTCGGATGTACTCCGCCGCGCTCTCCGCTGGGAGCTTTTCGATCTCGTCCGTGAGTGGGGGCGGACCTGAAGAGCGCCGATGTGCGAAGCGGGCAATCAATCCTCCTCTGAATCCGATTCGCCAATCTGACCGGTGAGGTTGCCGACTGGTGGGCGAGATTCTCGAGCGGCTCGGTCAGTGCTGTCTATGTCAGGAGCACCGGACGCGTGTCGGTCAGCGTGTAATGAAATCGCGCACTTGAATTATGTAAGTTCGAGCGTATCCCGTTCGGGACACGAACCAATCGGGATTTATCTCAGGTCGGTCCAGTAGGCTTCCGCCGCCGTGTAGCATTCAGCATATCCAGCCCACGCAACCACGTAGAGACGAGGGGTTAGCG
>JBOGJF010000014.1:0-7124 GCA_050747785.1 Vicinamibacteria bacterium | reverse complement strand
TCCTTCACCTCATCGGGCTGACCCGCGTAATGAGCTGCCCCTCCGGTCGCGTCGTAGAAGATTCGCACTAGGTCGCAGATGTCGTCCTGGATGTTTTCCCGCTTCGGGGTCGTCCAATGGAACAAATCCAGCAGCTTCAGATCGAAATCGAGACCATAGCGGCTGACGATGATGTTCTCCGGGTGCAGATCCCCATGGTACTCGCGCAAACGATGAATGGACTCCATCCCCACGACGAGCGCGTGCAGTAGATGCAGCGCCTGAAACGGGCTGATGCGCCTCCCCCGTTGTCGCTTCAAGAACTCGCTCAGCAGTTCACCTTCCACGTACTCCGACACCAGAACCGTGAGCGACCCTCCCCGGTGCTGGATGGATTCTTCGGTGTAATACTGAATGACGATGGGACAGTGACGCAGTTTGTGGAGCTTACGGGCGTAGAAAATGGAGGTACGGTTGCGAACGTTTCGTTGCGGAAAGAAGAGCTTCGCGGCTCGCTCGATCCCGGTGCTCTTCTCGCGAATCTTGTAGACCTCACCTTCCCAACCGGAGCCCAAGAGGGAAATCACCTCGTACTTGCGCGCGATCACTCTTCCGGGAGAGAGCGCGAACGATTCTACACTTCCGGCTCTGGTCGACCTTCTTGTCACTTTTCAATCGGTTCGAGAATAAGTGAAAGACATTTTACCGCAGGGCATCCTCCGGGGCTACTCCTTGTTAGCCGTCAAATTACGTCGTTGCTAGACTCGAGCTCGTCAGACGGGTCCGCAGTTCCTGTTGGCCGTCAAATTGCGTGGTTGCTTTGACTCGAGCTCGTCAGACGGCTTCTTGACAGCCCACAACGATTGCGTCAGAATGCGGCGGCATTTTCCTTCTCCGGAACCAGAGATGAACCCACTTGGGCTTCACGCCGCCCTCCCTCTCAAGCAACGACGATGAAGGCAAGGTTCATCAACAAGGAAATCAGTTGGTTATCGTTCAACGACCGCGTTCTGCAAGAAGCGTCCGATCCCGGGGTTGCCGCCCTGGATCGTTTGAAGTTCCTCGGTATCTTCTCCGCGAACATGGACGAATTCTTTCGGGTCCGCGTGGCCACGCTCCGCAGGCTCGCCAAGCTCGGAAAGAACGCGAAGAAGATCATCGGGCACGATCCCAGGAAGGTCTTGCAGCAGATACAGGATATCTCCCTTTCTCAGTACAAGCGCTTCGATTCTATCTACGAACGGCTCTTGAAGGAGTTGGCCAACGACAGGGTCTTGGTCATCAGCCACAAACAATTGACCGCCGAGCAAAGAGACTTCGTGACCTCGTATTTCCGCCGCCACGTCCGTCCCAACCTCATGCCCATCATGCTCGATCAGACTTCCAAGTTTCCCACCCTGCGTGATGACTCCATATTCCTGGCAACCCGTTTCGAGCCCGCCGGGGCAGCGTCGAAGGCTCGGTACGCCCTAATCGAAGTCCCGCTCAAGGGTCAGCAAAGGTTCTTGCTTCTCCCGTCGATTCGCGGTGACCAGTTCATCATTCTCATCGATGACGTCATCCGCTGTTGCCTCAAGGACATCTTTCCTCTGTTCGATATCTCCACGTTCGAGGCCTATACCATCAAGGTTACCCGAGACGCGGAGCTCGACATCGATAACGATCTTTCCGAGAGCTACGTGCGAAAGATCTCGCGGAGTCTCAAACAGAGAAAGCAAGGCAATCCGGTTCGCTTCGTATACGACGGCAGAATACCCGCGCCGCTCTTGAAGTTGTTAGTCAAGAAACTCCGCCTGGCCAAGGAAGACACGCTCATTCCGGGTGCCGAATACCACAACTTCCGAGACTTCATGCAATTTCCGGATGTCGGCCCGCCGTTCTTGCGCGAAAAGCTCCCGCCTCCCCTGCCCCACAAAGACATCCACCCGGGCAAGGGCCTTATCCGCTCGATGGCGGAGCGCGATATCCTCCTCCACTTCCCATACCACTCTTTCGATCATCTGCTTGGCTTGCTGCGCGAGGCCGCGATCGATCCGAAAGTCACCGCAATCAAGACGACGCTCTATCGCATGGCGAGGGACTCCGGCGTCGTCAAGGCTCTCATCAACGCCGTCAAGAACGGAAAGGACGTTACGGCCGTGGTGGAGCTTCAGGCCAGGTTCGATGAGGAAGCGAACATTGAGCTGGCTGGCAAACTGCAGGAAGAGGGAGCGCGAGTCATCTACGGCGTCCCGGGACTCAAGGTCCATGCGAAGTTATGTCTGATCTCGCGCCGTGAAGAGCGAAGGCAGGAACTCTACGCGGCCCTTGCCACCGGTAACTTCAACGAAGACACGAGTCGGGTCTACAGCGATCATCTGCTTCTTACCGCCAACCGGCGCCTGACGAACGAGGTTTCGTCGGTATTCCATTTCTTCGAGAACAAGTACCTCACCGAGAATTACAAGCACCTGATCGTGTCCCCGTTCAATGCGCGCCGTAAGTTCACCAAGCTTATCCAGAACGAGATCAAGAACGCCCAGAACGGGCGAGAAGCGCGTATTACTTTGAAGGCGAACAATTTGACCGATCCAGAGCTCATTCGCTCCCTGTACCGAGCGAGCTCGGCAGGAGTCCGAATCCGGCTCATCGTGAGAGGCATGTTCTCCCTGATACCGGGCCTCCCCAATCTCAGCCAGAACATCGAGGGCATCGGCATCGTCGATCGCTTCCTGGAGCACTCCCGGATCATGGTGTTCCACAACGGGGGCTCGCCGAAGTATTTTCTGGCCTCCGGCGATTGGATGACCAGGAACCTGGATGGTCGTGTGGAGGTGGCGTTCCCGGTGTACGATCCCGACCTCCAAAACGAGCTCCGCGCGTTCCTGGCAGCACAGTGGAACGACAACGTCAAAGCACGGATCCTGAACAAGGACCTGGATAATCAATACCGGCAGACTCCCTTCGAAGGAAAGACGAGGGCGCAAGAGACGATCTACGAGTTCCTGAGAGCTCTTCACACCGGCAAGGAAACCGAGCCGGTCGGTCGTCCCGGGCCGTCGGCGGCAGAGGCGGAAACCGATTCGACGCGAGTAGTCGGAGCAAGCGAATGACGAAGCTCCTTTCCGAGCATCTCGAACGCAAGCCCCAAGAGGTCGCACGGATATTGGTCCTCGACCTTCTCGACGACGCCGTCACCGCTGCGGAGCGGCTCGAGAATCCAGATGACACGGAGGCGCTACACGATTTCCGCGTCGCGTTGCGCAGACTCCGCAGCTCGATTCGTGCCTATCGGCCGTATCTCAAGGACGGTGTCTCCAAGAAGATCCGCAAAGAGCTGCGGAGCCTTGCGTCTTCAACTAATACGGCTCGCGACGTCGAAGTCCAGCTCGCCTGGCTCGCGGCACAGTCCGACAAGCTGAGCGAGAACGAGCGACGCGGACTCACGTGGCTCGTGAAATGGCTTCATGAGAAGAATGACGAGCCCAACGCCGAGCGTTTCGAACGGGTCACGGCACACCTCGCCCGGATCCAAAGAGCTCTCACCAAGAGTCTCTCGTCCTGGCGTGTTCACTTGAACGAGGCGAGAACGGGGAATTCCTTCCGAGAAGTCATCGGTTCCTTGATCGAGAAACAGTTGGATTCACTGAGCGCTCAACTCCGGGCCATTGCTTCGGCGGACGACGACGCGCAAGTTCATGCGGCGCGCATCAGTGCCAAACGACTTCGGTACCTTTTGGAGCCAATGAGCAGGCCGGTCCGCCAGGCGAGATCCCCGGTGCGACAACTCAAGGAGCTCCAGGACGTCTTGGGCGACCTGCATGACGCCAATCTGCTCGTGTCCACGATCGGCGCGGCCATGGAGGTGTGGGCTCTCGAACGTGCTCGAAGACTCCATCGGCAAGCCTTGCAGCCGTCCCCCGACCCGACTTCGGAGTCGGAGCGTCCAGCCGCCGCACCAGGCCCGACCGGTGAAGACGAGCATGCCGGGCTCCTAGCATTGGCCCGCCTGCTCCGACGGAGACGCGACGGCTTGCTCAGGGAAATCGATTCCCGCCGGCACGGAGCTCAGCTCGACCGATTCGTGGCAGAGACCCGCGAGCTCGGGGCCCGGCTCCGCGTCGCGCCTGGCCACACGCCCAGCCTGAGACGCTTTCGTCTCACGGGCCTTCCGGAAAGGCTTCGAACCGAGTCCAGCACGCTGATCGACGAGGGATGGCTTCCCGGTCAAAAGATCGAGGACTGTCTTCGCCGGGAGCGATTGCAGGGTTCGGTGCGACACTACCGGTTGGTCCGAGTCGGCTCGGAGGCAAGGGACACCAGAATCTCGCGCCATGTCTTCGCGAGTTTGTGGCCGCTCACTAACGGCCGCCGCCTAAGGAAGGAACGTTACGAGATCACCGAAGGCGATCGACTCTGGCGAGTGGACGATCTCGGCGGCAACGTGGTTTTGGCCGAATCGGAGGTGACGTCGGGCAGCGAGGAGTTGCGACTCCCGGGGTGGCTCGTGCCCTATTTGCGAGAAGAACTGACCGGTCCCACGAAGATCGTGCCCCCCGCTACTCCGCATCGGAGGTCGAAGGTGAAGGACCGAGCCGCACCCGCTCGGCCACCCGCTCGAGCCGGAACGGGCGCCGAGTCCACCGAGTCGCATGCGAACAAGGTCTCCGGCAACGGTCAGGGGTCGAACGGCTCGACCGGGGGCCACACCGGGACCCGGGATGTGTCGGCGAAGACCAAAAGAGACGGATAGTCGCATGTCGATGCTCACGAACCGTCCGCCATCGGTTCTTGGAAGACTTCGCGATCTTCCAGCCGAACGCCGGTCAGGACCCCACCCCAGACGCAACCCGAGTCGAGCGCGAGAAGCCCATCACGCAAGTGAAGCCCCAAGGCAGCCCAGTGGCCGCAGACCACGGTATTAGCCGAGGTCTTGCGACCCGGAACGTCGAACCACGGGATACATCCGCGGGGCGCGGTGTCCGGAGGTCCAGCGTAATCGAGACACATGCGCCCCTCCCGCGTGCATGTGCGCAATCGAGTGAGTGCGCTGGTGATGACGCGGAGACGGGGGAAGCCGATGAGCGAATCGTTCCAAAGGACGGTGTCCTCACCCCCACCGTAAAGGACCTGCAAGAATCGCCCCTGCCCCGGGCCGGCGAGCTCGTTCTCCACTTCGAGGGCCAGGGAACGTGCTTGATCGGCGCTCCACGAAGGCAACAAGCCCGCATGGACCAGGATGAACGGACCCTCACGATGAACGAGCGGCCGGCGGCTCAGCCAGCCCAGCAGGTCCTCGCGATCGGGCGCTTCCAGGACGGCGCTCAGCGTATCGCGTGGCCGTTGCACCCGCGCCCCCACCGCCACCGCAAGAAGATGAAGGTCGTGATTGCCCAGTACGGCTGTCACCCGATCACCGAGACTGGTTGCCCACCGCAACACGTCCAGAGAACGGGGACCCCGATTCACCAGATCGCCGACCAACCAGATTCGATCCGCGCGGGAATCGAAACGAAAACGCTCGAGGAGGCGGGTCAGGGTCAAGAAGCAACCTTGGATGTCACCGATTACGTACGTGGCCATGAAACAGGTTCCATACTAACAGTATCCTTGTGGAGTGAAGCCTAGAAGCATGATGGACGCGGACATGAAATCCGACACCTATGGGGCCGTCGACCTCGGTTCGAACAGCTTTCATATGTTCGTGGTTCGGGTGGTGAACAACGAGTTGCAGGTGATCGACCGTGTGCGTGATCGAGTCCGCCTCGCCGCGGGTCTGGACTCCAATAACCGACTGACCAAGGAGGCCGAGGCGCGCGCGCTCAGTTCGCTCGAACGTTTCGGTGAGCGTCTCCGCGATATCCCTCCGCAACTCGTCCGCGCCGTGGGAACGAACACCCTGCGCCGGGCACACGAGGCAACTGACTTTCTCCGTCGCGCGTCCGAGGCATTGGGCCACCAGATCCAGATCATCTCCGGTATCGAGGAGGCCCGCCTCATCTATCTCGGCGTGTCCCATTCCCTTCCGGATTCAGCCGAGCGCCGCCTGGTGGTCGACATCGGCGGTGGTAGCACGGAATGCATCATCGGGGAGCGATTCGAGCCGCTGGAGACGGCCAGCCTTTACATGGGGTGCGTGTCCTACAGCCTGCAATTCTTTCCCGATGGAGAAATCAGCGAGAAGAATCTACTTCAGGCCGAAACGGCCGCTCGAGTGGAGCTCGAGACCATCGAGCGCAGACTGAGGACACTAGGCTGGCACGCGTCCTTCGGTTCGTCGGGTACAGTCATCGCCATTGAAGCAATCCTGAGAGAGAACAACTGGAGTCAGGACATCTCGCGCCGGGGGCTCCGGAAACTCCGCAAGGCCGTCCTTCGCGCCGGGAACACGAGTGGCCTCTCTCTCCCCGGGCTCAAGGCAGATCGGGCGCCGGTCCTCCCAGGCGGACTGGCCATTTTGAACGCCATCTTCGAGAGCCTGGAGATTGAAGAGATGAAGTCCTCGACCGGCGCTCTGCGCGAGGGCATCCTCTATGACCTCCTGGGTCGCATCCGGCACGAGGATGTTCGCGACCGCACCATCGAGCGCTTGGTGCAGCAGTATCACGTCGATCGGGAGCAGGCGGCGCGAGTGGAGAAGACCGCGATCGATTGCCTGGACCAAGTCGCGACATACTGGGAGCTTTCCGGTCCAGAAACGCGTCAATTGTTCATCTGGGCCGCCCGTCTACACGAAGTCGGGCGGGCAGTCTCCTACAGCGGCTACCAAAAACACGGCGCCTACCTGGTGGCACATTCCGAGATGCCGGGATTCTCGACGGACGATCAGATGTTGCTCGCCGCCCTGGTAGGCAATCATCGACGCAAACTTTCTCTCGAGCCATTCAAGGAGCTTCGCTCCACATCTCCCGAACAGGCCCTCAAGCTCTGCGTGCTGCTGCGATTGGCGGTACTCGTCAACCGAGGCCGCAGTCCGCGCCCCCTGCCGCTCTTCGAAGTGCGCGCCGAGAAGAGCAGGCTAACCCTCCGCTTTCCTGAGGGATGGTTCGAAGATCACCCTCTGGCCCGAGCCGATCTCGTCGAGGAAGCGAACCTTCTCAAAAAAGCAGACTTCCAACTGCTCGTGAGCTAACGGGGCCCCGCGCTCCTTCGGGCAGCGCCCGCAT
>JBOGJF010000013.1:0-3174 GCA_050747785.1 Vicinamibacteria bacterium | reverse complement strand
TCGCTTTGGGAGGAATCCCTCGTTTCCAGCCGCCTCATCGAGTACGAGACCTGGAACAGGATCCACACCATGGGCCTTGCGAAGTCACATAGCGAGTCTCTGCGCCTCTTGCTGGGTCGCCTTGCTCGCTCGAGTTGGCTCGACCCGTGTTGTCACGTGCCCTGGAGCCCTTCCCACTGGCTGTGCGGACGCTCGAGGCGTTTCATTTGGCTTCCGTCGAGTCCCTGGGTGATCAGAATCAATCGGTTCGTCTGGCCTCGTATGATCGACGCATGCTCGAGGCGACCGACCGTTTGATGATTCCTATCTTCGATTAGCCCTGATGTGTCGGAGGGGCGCGGCCGTGCCGGCCCTGATTGTTGTCCGAGATTTCTCGTCCGGGCGAGATTTCCATTGCAGTCCGCTTCGCCTGCCTATCGATCTTCGACAGGCCTCGACTGCAATGTTATGCTGGACGCAGATGACTCTCGACGACTACAAGACCGTGCTGTATAGGCAAGAGGACGGCTCTTGGGTAGCGGAGGTTCCTGCGATCCCTGGCTGTTATGCTCTGATGCCCACGCGGGAAGAGGCTCTCTCGGAGTTGAGGCACGTCTTCGAGATGATCGCCGAGGAATACCGGGAGAAGGGACAGCCGCTTCCCGACGATACGACCGAAATCGTGAATGCCTAGCGCCACTGCGCGGGAATTCCGGCAAGTAGCCGCCAAGGATTCACCAAGTCTCGCCAGACGGGCAGCCACGAACGGTGGAATCATCCCGATGGCCGGGCTGTCACGATCCCCATGCACGGTGTAGAGAAATCGGCCCGCCTCTATTCCAGAAGATTCTGCGACAGCTAGGGGTGTCGCCCGATGAGTTCCAGAAGCTTCGCTGAAACTGAGAGCCCTGATGCTGTAGTCAGCTCCTCGCCAACGACTCCGCTCCATTAGGGCCTGGACAAGACCGTCGAACGGCCCTGCTCTGTCTATTACGGGGTTCGCTGCCCGAGCCTTCACCGACACCCCTTTTATTAGCTGAGCTAGTTTCTCGCCTGATAGGACCGGCGCCAGCCGGTGGTTTCGCTCGTCCGGACGAGATTCCGGCCAAGTCTCGTTACATTTCTTTACACATTGACTGGCATCCATGAAGGTTCTCGGAACACCTTCGTGGTTCAATTCCGGCATCGTTTTCGAGATAATCGGGGCCGATGAGCCTCTTGAAAAGGAGCGTTCTCCTACTCCTGGTGCTTCAATCCTGGGGAGTCGTCCACGCGCAGGTCATCACCGGAAGCCTCCGGGGGACGGTGATGGATGAGTCCGGTGCACCCCTGACGGGCGCGACGATAACACTCACTTCACCCGCCCTCCTCGGAGGCGTCTCGATCGGAGAGACGAACGACAAGGGGCAGTTCCGCTTCCTCGGTCTGGAGCCCGGTGTCTATCGACTCGAGATGAGCGCCGATGGTTTTGCGTCCTACCAAGAGGATGACATTCGCATCCAAGTCGGCGGCACGGTGGAGAGGAACGTGCGGCTCGGGCTTCACAGCATCGCTGAGGCGATCACGGTCCACGGCGAAGGCCACTTGATAGACGCGAGAGAATCTGGGGTCGCGACGAACTACGACTCGGTAGCCATCCGGCGCACGCCCGTGGCCAGGGATAGCGTCTACGATCTGATCAAGTCGGCCCCAGGCGTCTCGGCCACCTCTCCGACCAGCCGCACGCAACGCACCGTCTCGGTGCTGGGCGCGGGAGTCAATGAAAGCACCTACCTTCTCGATGGCACCGACATCACTTCGCCTCGGTACGGAATCGCCCGGCCCAGCCCGGGGGCCGATGTCATCGAGGAAGTGGAGATCCAGGCGTTCGGCGCTTCAGCCGAGTACGGCAACCTCCAGGGAGGCGTTCTCAACGTCGTCACGCGTCAGGGCGGAAACGCCTTCCGCTTCGATACTTCCTACTACGGCCAGTGGACCGGACTCACCAGCCAGCCCATAGTGGAAGAATGCAGCTGCCCGGCGGGCGAGACCGGTTTCGAGCGAGATCTCTATCATGATGTCAACGTCTATCTGGGAGGCCCGCTCGTCAAAGATCGCGCCTGGTTCTTCGGTGGATACAACATCCAGTGGGACTTCAGCTCGCAGCCCGGTGCCGAGCCTCGGTTCCCGTCTGAAAGCAAGACCCAGGCTTTCTTCGGCAAGCTCAACTGGCAAATGACGCCGCGGTTGAGACTGATGTCTTCGTTTCACTACAACACGTGGTCCTTTCCTGACCGCACCGCCAATGCGTTCGTGCCGTTCGAGACGACTGCCACCCGATCGGGGGACAGCCCCGCCGCGACGCTGGCGCAGCTAACCCACGTGCTCAACGCGAACACCTTGTGGGAGCTACGCGCATCGACCGCCTCCTTCACGTCCGGCCTCACGCCCAACAACGCGAGCAAGATGCTTCCCGCGCACTTGGACATAGCGACTGGCGTCTTCAGTGGCGGCGCCCTTTTCTTCGGCGACACGATAGAGCGGAAGACCGACGTCCGAGCGAAGCTGAGTCACTATGCCGCAGACTTTCTCGCCAGCGATCATGATTTCAAGTTCGGGGTCCAGTTCATCGTGGCAAGTAGCCAGGGTTACTACGCCTACCCCGGCGCCGCCCACTACCTGGACTATAACGGTCGGCCCTTCATTGCACGGTATCGGGACACCTACAGCTACGGCGGGGCCTTCGACAACCTGGGTGTTTTTGCCGAGGACAGCGTCCGCGTAGGCGATCGTCTGACGCTCAATCTGGGTGCTCGATTCGACTACAGCAGGGCCGAGAACCAGGACGTCCCCGAGTACGACGCGTTGGGGAGCGAGACCGGAAATACGATCGACGGCCGTGGGTTCCTCTACAGCTGGAGTGTCTTTTCTCCGAGGTTGGGGCTCAGTTTCGAGCTCACCGAGGACGCGAGCACAATCCTCCGCGTATTCTATGGGCGGTTTCACCCGGGAATTCTCACCACCGAGCTCCAGGCCGTGTCGCCTGGCTTTGGGCCCATCACCGTCGCTTTCTACGACCCGTCGACGGGGATGTATTCGAACGTCTCCCAAATCATCGACCCGCTGGGCAACGTACAGATCGATCCCGAGACCAGGAGCCCGCATACGAACCAATACTCTATCGGCATCGACCGGGGACTCGGTCGCGATTGGTCG
>JBOGJF010000012.1:0-6211 GCA_050747785.1 Vicinamibacteria bacterium | reverse complement strand
ATACGCATGGCGCAATCGTGTTCCGCCGCGACGTCGGCCAGATACCGAACCTTGTCGCGGACCGGACGCGACCGTTCGTGGTGATAGAGGTGTCCGGGGTTGTAGCGGATCTTGTCGACGAAGGGCGCCACGACCTCCGCCAGGCGGTAGTTCTCCTGAAGGTCCACGGAAAGATTGGCCTCAGTGTGCTCGCGGATGGCGCGTAGAGCCTCCGCGTCCTTGATGCTGTCCACGGCCACCCGCACGACTCCCGCGCCCGCTTGATGAAGCGCCTCGGCTTGGGCCGACGTCGCGCCCACGTCCTGCGTCTTGGTGGCGCACATGCTCTGGACGGCGATCGGTTCGCCGCCGCCAATGCTGATTCCCCCGATGCGAATCCGACGGGTCTTGTTTCGCGGTGTGCTCTCACCCATGGTCGATCATTCTATTCCGCACGGCAGAGGTTTCCTAGTCCTGACTCTGAACCAGGCTCTCCAACGTGTCGAGGTCTTGGTAGTTGAAGAGGAGCTCTCCGATCGTCCCGTCGGGCGCGACGGAAAACATCACCGGAAACACATTGATGTTGCCGAAGGCGGCACGGGTCTTGTCGTCCAACATCGCCACCGGGTATTCGATTCCCTTCTCCGCGATGAATTTCCTTCTCTCCCCATCCGGCACCTTCAGCTTCAAGACCTCGTCGACGTTTAGGCCGAGGATCTCGAGCCGCGCGCCGCCGTACTTCTCGTAGAGCTCGACCATGCTGGGAGAGATCCGCCGTGAAATCGGGCAGCGGGTCTCCCAGAAAAAGATCAACGCCGTCTTGCCAAGGAGATCCTGGTTCGTGATCGTCTCGCCACCAAGCGTCTCGACCTCGAAGGCGGGAACGGGCTTTCCCACCCACCCGGCCACCTTGACCTCCGAGCCCCTCTTTTCGACGAACTCGTCGATTTCCTCTTCATCGATGGAAGCGATCTCCCCTGAAACATCGTCCAACGAGACCAGCTTCGGCATGCGCGGCTCGGACGTCATCACCGTGAGGAGCAGGCGAACACCATCGGAATGGATCTGATAGTCATCGGCGATATTCTCGATGGCTGGGACTTCACCGGTGGCCCGAAACTCGCTCTGCAGGTAGGCGGGCAGCGCGAAGAAGACTTCGTAGAGACGATCGAGATACGCGAGCTCCTCGGCGGTCAGCTCGTGGTTGTTGTGGAGGTCCGAGAAATCGACGCGGCCGTCCTCCGCGGCCATCACCTCCCTCACCACCTTGAGAACGCTGGTCTCGACGTCCGTGGGAGGAGTAGGGGTACAGGTGGCGAGTCCAACCAGGAGCAAGCACTTATTCATGATTCGATTAGTGTCACCTGGTTCCGGCCTGGCCGCAACTGGACCAGTCGGGCCGCCGATTTCTGGTTGTACAAAAAGGGCGTCTCCGGATAGCATGTGTCTTGGAGGGCTCATGGAGAAGAGATCCCAGGCGCGGCTCATTCCGGAAGGTTCCCTCCAGTGTACGATCGAATGGGAAAAGGGACGCGAGCCGGGCCGGATCCACAATATCTCCCCACAAGGCGCTCTCCTAGAATCCAAAACCGATTTTGGCATCAGTAAGATCAAGCTTATCTTGAAATTCGAGGGAAGTGGTGAGTCCATCACTCTGGATGCCGTCATCCGCTGGCACGCCGTCTCACCGCAGGACCAGAACGATCACTATGGCCTGGTCTTCCGGCACCTGGATGAAGTCACCCAGCGAAGACTGGACGATGCCATCCGCGTCCTCATGGAGCAGCAGCCGAGCTAGGTTAGCCTAGGAAGCCGAACCAGGTTTCCCCGTCGGCGACGCCCCGCCGCAAACGTCATGCGATTCGAAACCTTCCGAATGGAACGGATGCAATCGGTTTGGGAGAACCGCGTGCGCTACAACCTCTCCGAGAGCGGCGTCCGACCCTTGACGCTGAGAGAGCTGGTCGACCCGGCCGAGCTCGGCGACGCGACTCTCGGCTACCCGCAAACCCGCGGCAGCGAAGAGCTTCGCACGTTGGTGAGCGATCTCTATCCCGGCTCCGACGCGGCTAACGTGATCGTGACGACCGGGGCCGCCGAAGCCAACTTCATCAGCGTTCTCAACCTGGTGGAAGCCGGCGACGAGGTCGTGGTGATGTTCCCGAACTACATGCAGATTTGGGGCCTTGCCCGATCCCTCAAAGCCAACGTGAAGCCGCTACCACTGCGAGAAGAGAACAACTGGCGTCCCGATCTGGATGAGCTGGCCGGCGCGGCCAACGACAAGACCCGACTCATCGCCATTTGCAACCCCAACAATCCAACTGGCGCGATGATCGGTGACGAGGACTTACGCGGGATCTGTAAGATCGCGGGCAAGGTCGGCGCATGGGTTCTTGCCGATGAGGTCTACCAGGGTGCGGAGCTCGGGGATGAGCCGTCGGCGACGCTATGGGGCTGGTACGATCGGCTGCTCGTCACCTGCGGACTTTCGAAGGCGTATGGACTCCCGGGGCTCCGGATTGGATGGGTGGTCGGTCCGGCGGATCGCATCGAAGAACTGTGGTCTTACAAGGACTACACGACCATCGGTCCCGGTGCGCTGTCGGAGAAACTGGCCCGGGTTGCCCTGGAGCCCAAGAAACGGCACCAGATCCTGGAGCGAACGCGAAGTATCCTCCGCGGTCAGCTGCCCATCGTGGAACAGTGGGTCGAGGAACAACGTGGCTTGTTCTTCATGGTGAAACCCCGGGCGGGCGCCATCGCGTATCTTCGATACGGGATGGAGCTGAGCTCCACCGACATGATCACTCGCTTGCGCGACGAAAAGAGCGTTTTGGTCGTGCCGGGCGATCACTTCGGCATGGATCACTACATAAGGATTGGCTACGGCTACGATCGCGAGGCCTTGAAGAAGGGTCTCGAGCTTTTCTCCGAGCTTCTGCAAACGATTCGCTCCGAAGTCGCCACCTGACCAGTGGAGCTGTCGCTTGGTCTCATAGGTTTCGGAAACGCGGGGCAGGCGTTCGTCCGGCTCTTGCTCGCCAAGCGTCGCGAGCTTCTCAGCCGCTACGGTCTTTCCTTCCGAGTCACCGGTATCGCCACGCGATTTCACGGCTCCGCGATCGATCCCGACGGGTTGGATTGTAGGAAGGCGTTGCGACGGGCCGATGCCCGGAAATCGATCGCCGATCTCCACGTCGGTATCCCGATTTCCGACACGCTGGATTTCATCCGGCGCCGACCGGCCCGCATCCTCTGCGAGATCACGACCTTGAACCCTTGGAGCGGCCGGCCCGCACTGGATCACATCCGAATCGCGCTGCAAAAGGGCATCCACGTCGTCACTGCCAACAAGGGACCGGTGGCCATAGCGTACCGAGAGCTCAGCCAGCTCGCCCGGAAGAAGAACCTGGCCTTTCGATTCGAGGGAACCGTTCTGGACGGGACGCCGGTCTTTAATCTCGTCGAGCACACGCTCCTCGGAACGCAGATCCTCGGATTTCACGGCATCCTCAACAGCACCTCCAATCTGGTTCTCTCGGAGATGGAGAACGGCAAGAGCCGCGAGAGTGCCCTCGAAAAGGCCCGCGCCCTGGGGGTCGCGGAAGCGGATGCCAGCCACGACATCGAGGGCTGGGACACCGCCACCAAAACGGTGGTGCTGGCCAACGTCCTCCTCGACGCCACCCTCCAGCCCGCGGACGTGACGCGCATGGGAATCGGCGCGGTGAGACCCGAGGACTTGAAGCGAGCGCGCCAGAAGGGAAAGACCCTCCGCCTCATCGGCCGGGCGAGCCGTGAAGGGAAGCGGGTCAGAGCGAGGGTCGCGCCCGAGTTATTGGACGCGAGCGACCCCTTGTCCACCGTTCGGGGAACGACCAATGCGCTCGCCATCCAGACCGACACGATGAAAGAGCTCATCATCGTGGAGAACGATCCCGGCATCGAGCAAACCGCCTACGCGCTTCTCTCCGACGTGCTCGCCGTTGCCACCGGACCGTACCGCTGGTAGCTTGGGATATGGATTGGCTCACCACGATCGCCGAGCGAAAGATCCGGCAGGCCATGGAAGAGGGAGTCTTCGACGACTCCCCGATGAAGGGACGACCGCTCGTCTTCGAGACCAACCCTTACGTTCCCGACGAGCTTCGCCTTGCTTACAAGCTCCTCAAGGATGCCGGGTACCTACCGGAGGAGATGGAGCTCCGCAAGGAGATCTGCACTCTCCGAGACCTGCTCCGGTCGATCGACGATGATCAGGAGCGCCGCCGAGTCGGGCTCGAGATCAATGACCGGGTTCTCCGGCTCAACCTTCTTTGGAAGCGTTCCTTCAGCCACGAGGACCGACAGGTCTACGTCGAGAAGTTGAGAAAGAAGCTCGGCTAGACCGTCCAGAGAACCCTCTCGAACCAAGGGGATGAGCTTGCTCGATTGGACTCCGGAAATCCTAATAGCGACGATCTCGATTGCCTCGTCGTGGCACGCTCTATTGTACAAGCGCAACCCTCGAGCGGCGCTCGCGTGGATCGCCGTGTGCCTGATGCTTCCCATCGTGGGAGCACTCCTCTATTACCTGTTCGGTATCAATCGGGTTCGCACCCGGGCCCGAGCGCTGAGGCGGCGCTCGGCGTTCCGTTTCGAGATCCCGTACGAGCGCGGCTCGGACGAGCCGGGGCCACGCATCTCCGCCCTTGCGGTACCGGAGGAGTTCGCCGAGCTGGCTCGCATCTCGGTTGCGGTGGTCCGCGCGCCGCTCGTGGGCGGCAACCGGATCGAGGTCCTCCACAACGGTGAGCGCGCCTTCCCTTCCATGCTGGCCGCGACCGAGAATGCACGACGATACGTCTTCCTTTCCACCTATATCTTCGAAACCAATCACACCGGTCGGCAATTCATCGACGCCCTTTCCCGGGCGCGCCAGCGAGGGGTGGACGTTCGCGTGATCGTAGACGGGATCGGAGGCTTGTACTCGCGTCCGCGCGCCGTTCATTTGCTGAGAAGGCTCGCCGTGCCGGCGGCGCCTTTCCTACCGCCGAGATTGTTGCCCCCGGCGGCCCACATCAATCTCCGCAACCACCGAAAGATTCTCGTCGCCGACGGAAAGATCGCGTTCACGGGTGGCATGAACATTGGAGACCGCCATCTGGCGGAGAATCTATCTAACCCGGATCGGGTGATCGACGTGCACTTTCGCCTCACCGGACCGGTGGTGGATCGAATGGAGCGAGTCTTCCTCGAGGACTGGCGATTCGTCACCGGTGCCGATGTGAGCGCTCCCGCGTCCGACCCGCATCCCTCGGAAGCCGACGCGATCTGCCAAGTCATCGAGGACGGACCCAACGAGGATCTGGACGCGCTCGTCGCCGTCCTGACCGCCGCGGCCGGCTCCGCGCGACATCGCGTCTTCATCGTGACGCCTTACTTCCTTCCGCCTCCCGAGGTGGTGTCGGCCCTACAAGCCGCCGCCCTGCGTGGCGTCGAGGTCAGTGTCATCCTTCCGAGTCGGAGCAATCTTCCTTATGTTCACTGGGCGACGCGCAACATGCTATGGGAGGTGCTCCAGCGAGGAGTCCGCGTCTTCTATCAACCACCCCCCTTCGCGCATACCAAGCTGTTTCTGGTCGACGACCACTACGCGCAGATCGGCTCCGCCAACTGGGATCCGCGGAGCCTCCGGCTGAATTTCGAGCTGTCGGTGGAGGTCTACTCGAAGCCGTTCGTCGAAGACCTTGGCCGCCATGTCGACTCCTTGCGACTCAATTCACAGGAGATCACGCTAGCGGAAGTCGATGCACGGCCTCTGCTCGTGCGCACCCGAGACGCGCTGGCCTGGCTATGCTCGCCTTATCTTTAGTTTCCTTAGTGCCGTGGGGCCCCACCCCCACGGCCTGCGCTGTTGGCGGCGCATGCGCGCCGGGCTCGCTCCGCTCGCGCAGGGTGCCAATGTTTTCACGCACCCTGCTAGTTTCCTTAGTGCCGTGGGGCCCCACGGCTTCAAAAAAAGCCTGGGGTCCCCACCCCCAGGCCAGATGCTCCGTCGCGGGCGACTGCGCATCAGCTCACGGCTGTCGCCTGCGCCGTTGGCGGCGCATGCGCGCCGGGCTCGTCCAATCTCACTCCAGGCCTCACTCCTCTATTACACCCTTCGGTCCCCACCCCAAGGCAAGATGCTTCGACGACTAACGCGACTTCGCATCGGCTCAGGACTGCGTTCGGCCCTGGCCTCCGC
>JBOGJF010000011.1:0-7800 GCA_050747785.1 Vicinamibacteria bacterium | reverse complement strand
GGCGAACGTGGTGACGCGGGCCGGCGGAGACAAGTGGGAAGTCGATTTCGGCAGCCTGCTGCCGAGCCTCAGATGGCGGGACGGGAAGATCAAGGGGATCAACTCCGCAACGCCCAGGGTCCAGGTGGGTGGTCCGCTTCTCGAGGACAAGCTCTGGATTTCTCAGGCGGTGGACTATCGATTCGTTCGCTCGCGCGTCTATGAAGACGTCGTGGGAGAGGACGAGGAGATCGTCGAGAACTTCGACAGCTTCACTCAGCTCGACTGGCAGGTCAACGACGCGCATTCCGTCACCACCACCTTCTCTTACTTCCCGGTCGAGATCGACAACTGGGGGCTGAGCGTTCTGCAGCCCGAGTCGGCAACGCCGGAGTTTCATAGCTCGGGCTGGAACGTCGCGGTGGCGGAACGCGCCGCCACGAGCTCCAATACGACGTGGGAGACGATGGTTGCGTTCAAACGCTACGATGTCCGGGTCACCCCGGCTGGTGAGGGCTCTTCGATCCTCGGCCCCGACGGTCTTCGCGCCAACTATTTCAACGCGATCGATCGCGATAGCGCGTGGCTGGAGCTGAAGAGCTCCGTAACGCACTTCCTCCCCAGCCGGTTCGGGGAGCACGTACTCAAGGTCGGCGGCCATTTCTCTCACGCCACGTTCGACGGGATGGACGAGAGCGGCGTCATCGAGACCCGCGGGGCGGACGGCGGGCTGCTACGGAGAACCGAGTTCTTGGGGAGCCCGGAGGTTGGAGCCTCGGACTGGGTGCTGGCGGGTTTCGTGCAAGACGAGTGGCGGCCCACATCGCAGTTCGGTCTCGACGTCGGGGTCCGCTACGACTACGAGCGCATTACGGGCAAGAGCCACGTCTCTCCCCGCTTGTCAGTGGCTTTTTCACCGTGGGCGGACGGCGGCACGATCCTCAAAGGCGGTTGGGGTACGTTCTATGACCACGTCTTCCTGCATGCGGGCGATTTCGATTCCCTTCAAACCAGAGTGGAGACCGAGTTCGCCGCGGACGGTGAGCCCGCCGGTCCTCCCCTCGTTTTTCGAAACGTCATCGATCCGGAGGGACTGGACGTTCCCCGTACCAGAATCTGGAACGTCGAGCTCAATCAGGCGTTAGGGGAAGATTGGTTGGTGCGCGGCAAGTATCAGGAACGTCGGGGGGGACGTGAGATGGTTGTCGATCGACTGGCAGATGCTCCCACCAGTCCAACCCTCCTGCTGTCCTCGAGTGGCAGCTCGAGTGCTCGTGAGTTCGACGTCACGGTGCGAAGGAGTCTCCCCTCGGACGGATACCTCTTCTTCTCGTATGTCAAGTCTCGCACCTCGGGCCATCTGAACGACTTCGTGACCTTGTATGGCGATCGTCGACGCCCGATTCTGGTCGAGAACGAAGACTCTCTACAACCCTTCGATGTGCCCCATCGGTTTCTCGCCTGGGGCACGATCAATCTATCCCGCGGCATTACCATCGCGCCGGGCGTCGAATGGCGGTCTGGATTCCCATACACGGTCTTTACCGAAGACTATGAAGTGGTCGGCGAGAGAAATCGTGGCGGCCGATTCCCAACGCTTTTCTCGGCAGACATCTCGGTGATGAAGGCGCTCACGTTCAAGGGCAAGTCCTTTCGTGTTGGCTTTCAGATATTCAACCTGACCGACCACTACAACCCCCGGGACGTCTACAGCAATCAGGCCAGCGCCAACTTCGGCCAGTTCGCCGATAGCGTCGACTTCTCGATAAGGGCGAGACTTGGATTCGATTTCTGAGACCCGCTCTCACCCACGGCTCTTCCGATCTGCGCTTGAGCGTGCGGGGTGCGGTGTGCGACATTGTATGTCGTGGAACTGATCGAGGCTTGGAACGAAGTCTTCAAACCCGTCGTGGGAATGCTGCACCTCCCGCCGCTGCCCGGATCTCCCCGATACAACTTCGATCTGGAATCCGTTCGCACCGCGCTCTGGCGAGATGCGGACGCTCTGGTCGGAGGTGGTGTAAACGGTCTCATGTTGGAGAACTTCGGAGACCGCCCCTTCTTTCCCGGCAACGTTCCACCCTGGACCACGACCCATATGACCGCCTTGGCCGCCGAGGTGCGACGTCGATTCGCCGTCCCCTTGGGGATCAACGTGCTGCGGAACGACGGCCGTGCGGCATTGTCGGTGGCACACGCGGTAGGGGCGGAATTCATGCGCGTGAACGTTCTTCTGCGCGCTCGACTGACCGACCAAGGCATCGTGGAAGGAATCGCTCACGAGCTCATGCGCGATCGCTCCATTCTCGGAGCCGACGGAATAAGAGTCCTCGCCGATGTGAACGTGAAGCATTCGGCGCCGCTCGCCCCGATTTCGCTGGAAGACGAGGTGGCGGACCTCATCGAACGTGGCGGTGCCGATGCGCTGGTGGTTTCCGGTGCCGCGACCGGCAAGCGCACCGACGTCGAGGAGCTGCGGCGGGTGAAGGCAGCGTCTGCCAAGACGCCGGTCTTCGTCGGAAGCGGCGTCGATCTTGACTCGGTGGCAGCGTACCTGCCGCTCGCCGATGGTTTCATCGTGGGAAGTTACTTCAAGGTCGATGGAGTCGTTCACCAACCCGTCGACGGGAGGCGCGTCCGCGAGCTGATGAAGAGAATTCGTTAGGGTTTCGGCCTCCTCCCGTTCTCCAGCGGCAGAATCGCCCCCCCTACCTTGGTGAGACCGAATCCGTATGCTATAGTAAGAAGCTAACCCGTCAACAGATCGAACAATCGAAACATCATTTCCTCGCCACGCGTGGTGCGGAGGTTCGCGGATGCCGTACTTCGATATCGACCCACTGCTTGAGACGATGCTGGATGTGGCTCCCGCCGTGTCCGACCTCAATCTCTCTGTGGGCAAACCCCCTCAGGTTGAAGTCGATGGACAACTTCGGGGCGTCCCCTATGCTTCTGTCGATCGTCTGATGCCCTACCACACCGAGCTGGTCGCCATGCGGCTGCTGCGTGGGAAGAAGGACCTGGCCGACAGGCTGGTCACGACCGGCTCGGCCGATCTCTCTTATTCGCTACCTCGCCGCACGCGGTTTCGAGTGAACATCTTCTCCCAACGCGGGACTTATTCCATCGTCCTGCGCGTCATCCCCAACAAGATCCCCACCTTGGAGGAGCTCGGAATTCCCAAGCAGCTCGAGGAGATCACTCGTGAACGGAACGGCATCGTGCTGGTGACGGGACCGACCGGTTCGGGCAAATCCACGACCCTCGCCGCGCTCATCAACAGGATGAACCACGAGAAGGCAATCCATATCGTGACCATCGAGGATCCCATCGAGTACCTCTACCTGAACGAAGTGGCCACCATCAATCAGCGGGAGATCGGGACGGACACCGAGAACTTCGCTTACGCTCTGCGAGCCGCCCTGCGCCAGGCTCCGAAGGTCATCCTGGTCGGCGAGATGCGAGACTTGGAGACCATCTCGACCGCACTCGAGGCCTCGGAGACGGGACACCTGGTCTTGTCGACGCTCCATACCATCGATGCCGCGAAGACGATCGATCGCATCGTCGGGGTCTTTCCGAAGGACGAGGAAAGGCAGA
Source organism: Vicinamibacteria bacterium (assembly GCA_050747785.1). GTDB lineage: Bacteria > Acidobacteriota > Vicinamibacteria > Marinacidobacterales > DATDRI01 > CBDANW01. The sequence continues at coordinate 4,221 of JBOGJF010000011.1, read as the reverse complement.
TCCGCACCCGCTTCGCGCAGTCGTTCAAGTGGATCGTGAGCCAGAAGCTCATTCCCAAGAAGGGTGGGGGCCGACGCGCGATATGCGAGATACTTCGCGCCAACTCGCGCACCCGAGAGTACATCCAACAGGGCGAACGCGAGGGCAAGAGCCTATTGGACGCGATGGAAGACGGGGCCCTCGATGGGATGCAGACCTTCGACGGCGAGCTCGAGCGGTTGGTCGAGGAGCGTGCCCTCGATGCCGAAGAGGCGTTGAGCTATGCCACCAACCCGACGAATCTCCGGCTCCGGCTGGCGAGCCACGCTCACGCGTCCGAGGCGGGTCAGACCGAGGCCTCGCCGTCCGCGGCGGCGGTTGGCTCCGGCTCCGAAATGGACGACATGATCGAGAGGTGAGCGTGCAGACCAACTGTCCTCAGTGCTCCCAGAAGCTAGTCGTCGAGGACGACAAGATTCCCGCTGGTCCGTTCATGCTTCGCTGTCCGAAATGCCAAACGACGCTCAAGCTGCCAGGGAAGGCTGGCGCGGCAGCTCTTCCGCCCTCCGCGCCGCAGATGGACGCGGGATCGCCTTTGCCTCCGGGAAACGCCTCTCCGTCGCGACCTCAGTCCCCCGAGCCCGCTTCGACGATGGTCCCGCCGTCACCCCCGCCGGCTGCCCCCGCCACACGTTCCGAGGGGGCTAGCGTAGGCGGCAACGGTCGGGCGCTGGTCGTCCTCGACCATCAGGCCGATCCATCGGTTCAGAGCGCGGTAGGCACCTTGCTCCAGAGAAACGGTTATGGAATCGATTCCGCCATGGAGGTACAACAGGGCGTTCATCTCCTAGAGCGAAACAGCTACGCCGTCGTGGTGACGACTTCAAACGGCGGCTCGGGGCGGGACAAGGTCAGCCTTTACAAACGCGTCGCGGCGCTGGCTCCCGAGATTCGACGGAACTTGTTCCTGGTGCTTCTCGGCAACGAGTTCAGCTCGGGCGACGGGACCCAGGCGTTCTCGGCCATGGCGGATCTCGTTCTCAATCCCAAGGACGTGGGAGGCTCTGAAGATCTCCTACGCAGCACGCTCGCCGAACGGGACCGAATCTACCGGTCTTTCCTGGAAGCTCAAGCCCGCTTGGACCGGCGCAAGTACTGATCCAAACCTCCCCTCCCGCCTCCTGGCACGCTCCCAACTTCTGCTTTCAACCAGGCTCTCCGGTCCTTACAATCGCAAGTGACGGCTGAACGGCCGCGCCATTCATGAAGATTCACCTGGTCGACGGAACCTACGAGCTCTTTCGGGCGTACTATGGCGCTCCCAGTGCGCTCGATCCCAAGGGTCGGGAGGTGGGCGCCACGCGGGGGCTGCTGCGAAGTCTGTTGTCTCTCCTGCGCCAGGACGATGTCACGCACGTCGCCTGCGCCTTCGATCACGTCATCGAATCGTTCCGGAACGAGCTCTTCGCCGGCTACAAGACCGGCGAGGGGATCGAGCCGGCGCTCCTGGCGCAATTCGAGCTGGCCGAGAGGGCGGCGGCAGCGCTCGGGATCGTCGTGTGGTCGATGGTGGAGTTCGAGGCCGATGACGCCCTGGCAACCGGAGCCGCGCGGTGGCGGGATTCTGGCGGCGTGGAACAGATCGTCATCTGTTCACCCGACAAGGATCTATCGCAGTGCGTCTGGGGGCAGCGCGTCGTGTGCTACGACCGCCGTCGGCAGAAGCTACTCGATGAGGCGGGTGTGGTGGAGAAGTTCGGCGTGTCGCCGGAGTCCATGCCGGACTGGCTGGGCCTCGTGGGAGACGCGGCCGACGGCATCCCGGGCGTTCCCGGATGGGGCCCGAAATCCTCGGCCCTCTTGTTGGCCCGTTATCGCCACATCGAGAACATCCCGGAAGAGGCCGTCCTGTGGGGGGTGAAGGTTCAGGGCGCCAAGCGCCTGGCCGCCAGTCTCCGCCGCCACCGCGAAGAGGTCAGGCTCTATCGGCTCCTCGCCACCCTGCGCACGGACGTGCCGCTTGCCGAGGAGCTCGAAGGTCTTCACTGGAAGGGCGCGCGGCGAGAGCAATTGGAGACGCTCTGTCAGTCGCTCGGCGACAAGAACCTCCTCGATCGAGTTCACGGTTGGCTGGACTGAGCCTCCCTGTGCTTCATTCAGCGGTTGCGGGCGCGCAGAGCCGTTCCAGCCTAGCGGGCTCCCCCTGTAGCGCGATCCGCTGCATGTAGCGATGAAGACTCCGTGTTCCGCCCAGCTCCTCGCCGCCTCCGGCCCGACCCGGCCCGCCATGAATGAGGTGAGGCATGACGACACCGTGGCCGGTCGATTCGGGCGCAGCCTTGGCGTTCATCACCATCAGCCGTCCGTGGTAGGGCGCCAGACCGAACGCCATCTCGCGGATGAAGCTTTCGTCTTCGCTGTAGACCGTGGCCACCAGGCTGCCCCCACCGCGGCGGACTAAACGGAGAGCCTGCTCCACGTCTCGATACGCCAGGATCGTCGCCACCGGACCGAAGATCTCGACTTCGTGAATGGAGCGCGACTCCTCGACGTTCGTCGCGCGCAACAGGATCGGCTCCATGAAGAATCCTCGCTCGGTCCCCTCGCCCTCGAACCGCCTCCTATGGGGGTCACCGAAGACCACTTCGGCCTCTCGACTGAGCTCCTCGATGCCACGGCGGGCGGATTCGAGGGCGGCACGATCCACGAGTGGTCCCATGTTGACGCCTTCGAGCCCGGGACGACCGACGCGGACGGTCTTCAGCTTCTCGATCAAGGCATCGAGGACGGCCTGTTCCTTGTCTTGCGGGACTAGAACGCGTCGGATGGCCGTACACTTCTGTCCCGCCTTGATGGTCATTTCTTTGATGATTTCCTCGGTGAAATGTTCCAGATCCGGCGAGCCCAGCGCGACGTCGGGACCGAGGACGATGCCGTTCAGCGAATCGGCTTCGATGTTTACCCGGACGGCGTTCCGCACGACATTGGGATGAGAACGGATCTTCTCTGCCGTGGAGGCGGAGCCGGTAAAGGAAATGACGTCCTGGCAGGTCAGGTGGTCGAGCAAATCACCGACCGATCCGCAGATGAGCTGCAGCGTTCCCTCTGGCATCACTCCCGACTCGATCAGGATCTCGACCATGCGGAAGGTGAGCCAGGCCGTCGGGGTCGCCGGTTTCACGATGGAAGGCATTCCGGCGAGCATCGATGGCGCGAGCTTTTCCAGCATGCCCCAGGCGGGGAAGTTGTAGGCGTTCACCTGGACCGCGACACCTTCGAGTGGCACGTAGATGTGCCGGCCCACGAAATTGCCCGGCTTCGAGAGCTGAATCGCTTCACCGTCGGTGAGGAACGTGCTGGCGGGCAATTTCTTGGTTCCGAGGCTTCCGAAGAAACCGAGAGTTCCGATACCGCCCTCGATATCGAGAGTCGCATCGTGATGCGTCGCGCCGTAAGACGACGCGATCCCATGAAACTCGTCGACGTGGTCGTTCAACCTGGCGGCCATCGTCTTGAGGAGCGCGGCTCGTTCCGGAAAGGTTATCGCCCGGAGTGTAGGTCCACCCCTGGTCCGGCCCCATTCGAGCATCCGGGCGAAATCGAGGCCCTCACTGGCGCAGGTTGCGATTTTCTCGCCGGTGACGGCATGGTGGAGCACCCGTTCCGCTCCCCCACCTGATTTCCACTCACCGCAGGCATAGTTACGTAGCGTGATCATGCCCAGTCCTTTCGTTTCGGCTAGGTCGAGCCACCGAGCGTCCATGCGATTATACCGAAGCGAGCGGCCGGGCTTGAGGCGCGTTCTCTTGGTTATAATTGCTGCGGATGAATCGCCTCGCGGTCAGTATCGTTCTCGAGCCGAACGACGGCTCCAACGAAGTCCTGTTGGTCGACCGCAATCCGAAACTGGCGTTTCTCGGCGGTTACCAGGCCTTTCCGGGCGGCACATTGGAGCCGGAAGACGCGCTGGTCCCCGTCGAGAACTCGGTAACCGGTGTGGGCGGAGATTATTCGACTTTCGTTGCCGCGGCGGCGCGGGAGCTCTTCGAGGAGACGGGAGTGTGGTTGGGTCGTGGGAGCGACGCTACCCGGGGATCGCTCGAGGAGCACCGACGCCAGATGCTCAGTGGTGAGGTGTCGTTTAACGAGATTCTGAAGGGAAGAGGCCAGTCGATCGATGCTCGTGATTTTACGCCGCTGTGCCGCATCACCACACCGCCCTTTACGCCGCGACGCTACGAC
>JBOGJF010000010.1:0-1814 GCA_050747785.1 Vicinamibacteria bacterium | reverse complement strand
TCGAAGTCCCCCCAGAGCCCGATGCTAATCTGGTTGGGTTGAAAATACCGTTCGTGAAACGCGATCACGTCGTCACGGGTAATGCGATCGATCGTGGCGTACTCCATGGTCCGCGCGTACGGACTCGATTCTCCGTACAGGAGCTTGACGAACTCCCGGTCGGCGATGCCTGCAACGTCGTCGTTGCGGCGAGCGATCGCGCTGCGCATCCGCACCTTCGCGAGCTCGATCTTCTCCTCGGGGAAGACAGGATGGCGGAGCACGTCCGCCAGGATCTCCAAGGCAAGGGGGAAGTCTTCCCGGAGCGCGAAGAGGGAGGCGGTGCCCGAAGACTCTCCAATGCCGGTCTCGACCGACGCGCCGACATCCGCGAGCATCTCGTTGATCTCATCTCCGCTGCGCGAGGTCGTGCCGCCGGTCCTCATGGTCTGGCCGACGATGCTCGTGAGGCCCACGAGATCCGCGGGCTCGTAGCGATCGCCGACGCGGATGAGCGCGAATCCCTGGACTTTGGGAAGCGTGTGATCCTCGAGAAGGTGGAGCACGAGGCCGTTCGCGAGCTCGACGCGCGACATCTCGGGAAGAGCGATCTCAGGCAGGGGTGGGAACGTCAGCTCCCGGTACGACTTCTGGGCTCCGGCGGGCGTGCCGAGGCCCCCGAGGCTGAAGAGGAGTAGCGACCCTAATACCAGCCTCTCGTTCATTGCACTCCCCCCTCGGCCGATGGCTCGGCGGCTTCCGGAAGCAAGTAGCCAACCGTGCGATTCCGCTCGGTGAAGTATGTGTTCGCGACTCGTTGGATGTCGTCGCGCGTGACACGCTCGATGGCCTCGAGCGTGCGAAAGCGATTGCGCCAATCGCCGGTGAGGACCTGGTAAGCTGCTAGCTGAGAGGCCAGCCCGGAGTTGGAGTCGAGCTCCCCGACTAGCTGAGCCCTGGCTCGGCTCTTGGCCCGCTGGAGCTCTTGCTCCGAGACGAGCTCGGCCTTCAGGCGCTCGATTTCGGCGAGCATCGCTTGTTCGTTCTCCTCGTTCGTGTGCCCGGGGGTGGCGAACGCATGGAAGAGAAAGAGGTTGGGGTACTTGTTCCCCGGAAAACCAGGGAATCCACCCGCCGACATCGCGATCTTCTTTTCTTCGACGAGGCTGCGGTAGAGGCGTGAGGTACGGCCGCCGGCCAGGATGTCCTGCGCGGCGTCGAAGACGACGTCGTCCGGGTGGGTGACGCCCGGCTTGTGATAACCGATGAGGACCAAGGGTTCGGAACGCGCGTGCACCGCAGTCCTTCGCTCGCCTTGCTGCGGCGGCTCCACGGTCCACAACGGCTCGGGCGCGGGCCCGTGTGGGATGCGCCCGAAGTAGAGCTCGGCGAGCTCGATGACCTTCGCGGACTGGACGTCCCCGACGACGAACGCGGTGAGGTTGGGCGGCGTGTAGTGGCGGCTGAAGAACTCGCTGGCCTTGGGCCGCGTCAGGTTCTCGAGATCCGACTGCCATCCGATGACCTCTCGGCCATAGGGATGGGCCTTGTAGGCGACGGAGAGAAAGTCTTCCAGTAGATTGCCTACCGGCTCGCTATCGACGCGCATTCGGCGTTCTTCGATCACGACGTCTCTCTCCTTGTAGAACTCGCGCAGCACCGGGTTGAGGAACCGGTCGGACTCGAGCGCGAACCAAAGCTCCACCTTGTTGGAGGGGAGGCTGTAGAAGTATCGGGTGGCGTCGGAAGACGTGCTGGCATTGAGGCCTACCGCGCCCGCCTGTTCCTGAACCTCGCTGAAATGGTCGGTGACGACGTACCGACCGGCTTCTTCC
>JBOGJF010000009.1:0-7037 GCA_050747785.1 Vicinamibacteria bacterium | reverse complement strand
CGCGCGCGGGGGTGGGGCCCCGCGCGCACTAACAGGAGACACAACAGCATGACAGTCTGGAAACACGCGAACGTAGGTCGCGTCGTCCAAGTGATAGGCAACGTGGTCGACCTCGAGTTCCAGGGCGGCCAACTACCCGCCATTTACAACGCCATCCAGATCGTGGACGACGAAAAAATGTCCTCGGTGCCGGTGGATATCGTGGTCGAGGTCGAACAGCACTTGGGAGAGAACCGCGTGCGCACCTTGGCCATGAAGCCCACCGACGGCGTGGTGCGCGGGATGAAGGCTCTCGACACCGGTCGACCGATTACCGTCCCGGTAGGAAAGGAGACGCTCGGGCGAGTCATGAACGTCCTGGGAGAGCCCGTGGACAAGTTGGGGCCTATCGAGACCAAGGAGAAGTATCCCATCCATCGGCCGGCCCCCGCCTATGTGGATCAAAGCACCAAGCTCGAGATGTTCGAGACCGGGATCAAGGTCATCGATCTCCTCGCGCCGTATCTTCGAGGAGGCAAGGTCGGGCTCTTCGGAGGCGCCGGAGTCGGCAAGACCGTCATCATCATGGAGCTCATCCACAACATCGCCACCAAGCACGGAGGCTTCTCCGTGTTCGCGGGTGTGGGTGAAAGGACACGAGAGGGGAACGATCTCTGGCTCGAGATGAAGGAGTCGGGCGTCATCGAGAAAGCCGCGCTTATCTACGGACAGATGAACGAGCCTCCCGGTGTTCGGCTCCGCGTCGGCTTGACCGGACTCACGGTGGCCGAGTACTTCCGCGACGAGGCGGGACAAGATGTTCTCTTCTTCATCGACAACATCTATCGGTACACGCTCGCGGGCATGGAAGTCTCCGCGCTCCTCGGGCGCATGCCGTCCGCGGTGGGCTATCAGCCGACACTCGCCTCGGAGATGGGCGACCTCGAAGAGAGAATCACATCGACCACCAAGGGCTCGGTGACGTCCATTCAAGCCATCTACGTTCCCGCGGACGACTATACCGACCCGGGCGTGGCGACAACCTTCTCTCACCTTGACGCCACGACGAACCTCTCGCGTCAGATCGCCGAGCTCGGCATCTACCCCGCGGTGGATCCTCTCGCGTCGACATCCCGGATCTTGGATCCGCGCATCCTCGGAGAGGATCACTATCGCGTCGCGCGTTCGGTCAAGGAGATCTTGCAGCGTTACAAGGACCTACAGGACATCATTGCCATCCTCGGGATCGACGAGCTCAGTGAAGAAGACAAGGTCACCGTGGCGCGGGCGCGCAAGATCCAACGCTTTTTCTCGCAGCCTTTCTCGGTCGCCGAGCAGTTCACCGGCCGGGAGGGGAAGTACGTATCTCTCAAGGACTCGGTGGAAGGATTCCAACGGATCGTGGCCGGTGAGATGGACGACGTTCCGGAACAGGCCTTCTACATGGCCGGAGGGATCGAGGAAGTGGTCCGACGCGCCAAAGAAATGTCTGACGCGGCGTAAGCGGCCCGCCCGGCCGGGGAGCCTTCAGCTGCCGCGCAGCCGGAACGCGCGAAGCGGCACGCCGAGTCGCGAGGAGCGACGAGGCAGTGATTAAAGACCAGAGCGAGCACTAAGTTATGCCCGACAAGAAAATCCAGCTCGAAATCGTAACCCCCGAAGGCGTCTGCGTCCGCGAAGCGGTGGACGAAGTCGAGGCGCCCGGGGTCGAGGGCTACTTCGGAGTCCTCCCCGGGCACACTCCTTTTCTGACCGAGCTCAAGACCGGAACCGTTCGCTACCGGATCGGACATGACGACCATCTCGTTGCCGTCACCTGGGGCTTTGCGGAGGTGCTGCCCCAGAAGGTCACGCTACTGGTCAATACCGCCGAGCGTGCCGAAGATATCGATCTCCAAAGGGCGGAGTCCGCGAGCAAGCGAGCCAAAGAGCGCCTCGCAGAGTTCGGCGTGGCCTACGAGGTAGCGGGGGCCCGCGGGGAGGCGGAGCGAGCGGAAGCGCGTCTCGAGACCGCCCGCCGGGCTCAGAAGAAGGCATAGCCACAAACCACTCGGCAGCAGCCCCACCCATAGCTCGGATCCTGTCGAGCATCTCAGACGAGAAGCGACGTGAGCTCCGGCAGCGATTCCCCGACCACCATGAGCGAGACCGGCGGCTTTTGGACCGCGGTGCGCGAGTCTCTACACGGAACCGAGCGAGACTTCACGACCGGAAGGCTGAACCGGGCGGTCGGTATCCTGGCCGTCCCCATGGTCTTGGAGATGGCGGGGGAATCGCTGTTCGCGATTTGCGATGCATTCTTCGTCGCCCGCCTGGGCTCCGAGGCGTTGGCGGCCGTCGGGCTGACCGAGTCGACGATCGAGATCATCTATGCCGTGGCGGTCGGCCTCAGCATGGCCACCACCGCGTTGGTGGCACGCCGCACGGGAGAGAAGAATCCGCGCGCCGCCGCCCGAGCCGGGATTCAGGCGGTGGTCATCGGCATTGCGACTGCAACGCTGTTCGGCGTCGCGGGCGTCTGGTTCGCTCCCACGCTCCTCGGGTCGATGGGTGCTTCAGCGGTGACCGTGGAAATGGGCACCAGCTACACGCGGGTGATGTACGCGGGGATGCCAACCATTCTCCTCCTCTTCTTGAACAACGCCATCTACCGGGGCGTGGGCGATGCCGCGACCGCGATGCGTGCCTTGTGGATTGCGAACGCGATCAATCTCGTACTCGATCCTTGCTTGATCTTCGGCTGGGGACCTTTTCCCGAGCTCGGTCTGACCGGCGCGGCGGTTGGGACGACGATCGGGCGCGGCGTGGGTGTGCTCTACCAGTTCTGGGGATTCAGCCGGAGCAAGCGCCTTCGGATGATCCGGGAAGACGTGTCGATCGACCTCGGGATCATCAGAACCCTGCTCCGGCTTTCCGCCGGCGGCGTCGGCCAGATGCTGATCGCAACGGCGAGCTGGGTGGCGCTGGTGCGTATCCTGGCCACGTTCGGAAGCGACGTCTTGGCGGGGTACGTAATCTCGATCCGGATCGTCATCTTCATCATCCTTCCCGCGTGGGGCTTGAGCAACGCGGCCGCGACGCTCGTGGGGCAGAACCTCGGTGCCGGGAAGCCGGAACGAGCGGAGCAGGCGGTGTGGCTGACCGGCATGTGGAACATGTCCTTCATGGCGATGGTCACGGTCATTTTTCTCGCCTTCGGGCGTCCCATTGTGAGCATCTTCACGACGGACCCCTACGTCCTGTCGGTTGGCGCCGACTGTCTGCGCATCATCAGCTACGGCTACGTGTTCTATGCTTGGGGGATGGTCACGATGCAGGCGTTCAACGGGGCAGGCGACACGGCCACCCCGACGTGGATCAATTTCTTCTGCTTCTGGATGTTCCAAATCCCTCTCGCCTACTTCTTGGCGAACGACGGGGCCATCGGCCCGGTGGGAGTGTTCTGGGCGATAGCGCTGGCTTATTCACTGTCCGCGGTAGTCGGGGTCTTCCTCTTTCGCCGGGGGAAGTGGAAAGAAAAGAAGGTTTGAGGTCGGCTGGCGACGGCGAGCCACGCGAAGCTCATGGTCTCGCTCGGTTGCCGCTCGCCGAGTAGATCAGAAGCTCGTTGATGACCCCACGTCGATCCCCCTTGGAGTTGATGGAGCGGGCGACCCGCACGCGATCCAGAACCGGGCGCGGAACCAGCTTTTCATAGAGCCGAGGCACGGGCTCCACATCGCTGTTCGAGAGGATCACGAAGGCCCCCTCGCGGTTCAGGAGTTCAAACACCCGCGCCAGGCGTCTCTGGGAGTCGAGGTCGAAGCCGCCCGGGGTGTAGGCCGTGAAGCGGCTGGTTGGAGAGAGCGGTTGGTAAGGAGGGTCGAAGTAGATCCAATCGCCCGGCCCACAGCCGTAGACGGCATCTTCGAAGTCCTTGCAAAGGATCTCCACTCCCTGCAGCGCCCCGGAGACGCGCCGGAGATTGAGCTCGTCGAGGATCCTTGGATTGTCGTAGCGGCCCAGTGGGACGTTGAATCGGCCATCGCGATTGACGCGCCACAGTCCGTTGTAGCAAGTACGGTTGAGATAGATGAAGCGAGCCGCGCGCTCCACGTCATCGGCCGGCTGATTCCGCCTCACCGCATAGTAGTGCTCGGGGGAGTGTCTCTGTGCGTGGGCCCGTAGCGCCGCGATCAGCGCATCCAGCGAATCGCGCACCACCCGGTACGTCTCGACGAGCGCGGCGTTCCGGTCGGCGATTCGGCACGGAACGTACGGTAGGTTTTGGCGCATCCAGAAGAAGACCGCTCCCCCACCCAAGAATGGCTCGACGTAACGAACCGGCTCGTCGTCGAGCGGTAGACGCTTGACGATCTCGTCGATGAGTTGCGCCTTGCCTCCTGCCCATTTGAGAAAAGGCCGCGCAACACTCGTGGACCCAGCTCGGTGTTGGGCACGGAGCTTACCCTTACCGATCGCTAGGCCGGTACCCACTGATCTTTCTCCGTTGTCGAGGAGGCGGTGGGACCGTCGGGCGGCGCGGACTTCATCAGCAAGTACTCGAGATTGCTATAGACGACGCTCTGGGTGTAACGGTTTCGCTCCAGGAAACGTCGGATGAAGGAAGGCACCTGACGCGCGAAGAACCCGCTCACTTGTCTCTTCTCTTGCAGGACCTTGAATCCCGAGCTGCGCAGCCAAAGACGAACGCGACCGAGTGTGACGCGCTGCGCCAGATCGTCTTCCTTGGTGCTTCCTCGTGCGGCGGCCATCCGGCAGGAGTTCGACTCGCCCTGTTGCTCGAGCCAGGTCGGATGCTCCCGCGCCAAATAAAAGTTCAAGCGGAACGCCCAGCGGCGGGGCAGCAGGAGCTGGTAGGGTATCGGGATCTTGAGCCGAGCGAGATGGGATCCCGCGGATGAGTAGTACGGTGGCGTGGAAAGATAGAGGACCCCCTCTGGCTGCAAGACGCGGAAGCACTCCCGTAAGTAATCCTCGGGAGAGTCGACATGCTCGATGACGGAATGCGAGAGGACGAGATCGAAGCTATCGGACTCGAACGGTAGTGAAAGACCATCGCCGCGAACGAAGGAGACGTTCGCGATCCCACGCTCCTTGGCCAACCGTTCGCCTGCGTCCTTGAAGCGGTCGACGAGATCCAGTCCCACGGCGAACGCGGACTCCTCAGCGAAGGAAACGGACACGCCACCGCCGCCGCAACCGGCATCGAGCACACGACCGCGGGGACGTATGCCGGCGCGTTCCAGCTGGGTCAGGATCTTGGCGCTGCGGTAGTACTCGAAGAGCGAGTAGTGATAGTCGGAGCGGAAGCGGATGGCACCGTACTCACGGATGGCGTCTGGCTGGACTTCGCGCAAGGGCGGTTGTTACCGCTCGTTAATCTGGACCTGAGTCTTGCCGTAGGCGATGGTCTTGTCTCCCAGCATGAGCCGCAACTCGATGTCGTAGTTGCCGGGATAGCGGTATTCATGCGAGCCGCTGAACCGCCGCGTAATCTCCATGCCCGGCTCGTAGGGGTCGCAGTCCACCTCGCGACGGGACGGGTTGGTACCATCGTCCCATTCCCACTCTTCGTCCAGGCAGTAGTACTTCTCGAGGTCTTCTATGTCGCCCGTGAGCTCCGCGGTAAAGCGAACCGTGACCCGAGGCCTCGGCCCATTGGGATCGGCCCAGGGCAGGAACACGAAGTGGGGTGCGGTTAGCTTGAGCTCCGGGTCAGCGGCCGCGCTGGCTGTCGGGCTCAGCAGGGAATAGGCTGCGAGGATACCCAGCAGGAACTTCATGGTCCTATGTTAGCACGACCGCCTTCAAAGGCGTGGCCGCAGCCCCTCGATCACGTCGCCGAGCTTCTCGGTAGGGGCCTGGCAAGTGTAGTTCTCGCAGATGTAGAAACGGGGGCTGCCGTCGGCGGATGTCTTGCCTTGAAGCAGCGGAACCTTCTTCTCTATGTCCACACGGTTCGGCCAGGTGGGATCCAGAAACCCGATTGCTTCGTTCGGTGTGAAGAGCCTCCAGATTCGCTGGAGCGCGTCTCTGGTCGCGGGAGCGCCTGAGGAGCCGACGATCGCCAGCTCGCGCTTGTCGGCCAGGTAGTAGTCGAGGGCGCAGAGCATCTGGGCAAAGCCACTCGGGGCGCGCCGCATCTGGGCGTGGAAGGTGCGGAGCGTTTCCTGCGCACGGGTCTCGTAGTCGGTCCAACCGGTATAGGTGGCGAGCTTGAAGAGGTACGTGGCCGCGACCGCGTTACCCGCGGGGATCGCCCCGTCGTGACCCGACTTCGACCGCAGAATGAGCGATTCGTGATCGCTGCCGGTGAAGAAGAAGCCGCCTTCTTCAGGATCCCAGAAGAGCCGCACCATCTCGTCGGCGAGCCGTCTCGCCTCGTCGAGCCAGCCGACGTCGAAGTCGGATTCGTAGAGCTCGACGAGCCCACCCATGAGGAAGGCGTAGTCATCGAGATACGCGAGGAGCTTCGCGCGGCCCGCGCGATAAGTAGCGAGCAGGCGACTGTTCTCGAACAACGTGTCCTTGGCGAACCGCGCGGCGCGTTGAGCCGAAGCGAGAAACGACGGTTCACCAAGGACCCGATAGCCGCGGGCCATGGCGATGATCATCAAGCCGTTCCAGCTCGTGAGTACCTTGTCGTCGAGCCCGGGTTTCACTCGCTTTTCGCGCGCGTCGAACAATAAACGGCGGCTCTTCTCGATATCCTCGGCGCGGGCGTCGAACTCCTGCGGCTCGGACCGGAGACGGTTCAAAATGTTGCTCCCTTCCCAGTTACCGGTATCGGTCACGTCGTAGATTCTGCAGAATGTCTCGGCTCCATCCCCCAGGAGCTCGGTCACCTGGGCCTTGCTCCAGACGAAGAACTTTCCTTCGACGCCCTCGCTGTCCGCGTCCTGGCTCGAGTAATAACCGCCTTTCTCGCCTTGCATCTCTCGCCGCACGTACTCCAGCGTTTCGCGAGCCACCCGGGCGTAGCCAGCCTCGCCGGTGACCTGGAAGGCCTCCAAGTAGGCGCGCGCGAGAAGCGCATTGTCGTAGAGCATCTTCTC
>JBOGJF010000008.1:0-2935 GCA_050747785.1 Vicinamibacteria bacterium | reverse complement strand
GAGCTGTCTCGCCGACGGGGAGCGAGCCCGCGGAGGACGTCCCGATCGTCGACGCGACCGGTAAGACCGTGATCCCGGGTCTCATCGACATGCATACCCACCCCACGCTTCCCCAATTCGGAAGCCGTCAAGGCCGCCTCTGGCTAGCGTACGGGGTCACCTCGATTCGCAGCACTGGCGGGTCCATCTACCGGATCTTGGAGGAGCGGGAAAGTATCGATGCCGGACGACGCATCGGGCCCCGAATCTTCGTGACCGGCCTCGTTCTCGATGGCGGGCGTATCTACTATCCCGAGTATCTGGCGATCGACACCGAGGAAGAGCTTCGGCGGGAGCTCCTTCGGGCGTTCGAGCTCGACTACGATCTGGTCAAGACGTACGTGCGGCTCTCCGACGAACTGCAACGAACCGCCGTCGAAGAAGCTCACCGCCACGGCATCTTCGTCACGTCTCATGAGATTTATCCCGCGGTCGGGTTTGGCGTGGATGGCATCGAGCATCTTCGTGGAACGAGCCGGCGGGGTTTCTCTCCCAAGATTACCGATCTGCGCATGAGCTACCGCGACGTGATCGATCTCGTGTCGCGCTCCGGGGCGTATTTCACTCCGACGATCCTGATCGACGGAGGATTCCACCTCGCTCGCGCTCGCGAGCCGGACCTGCTCGACGATCCCCGACTGGTGGCGCTCCTGCCTGCGTGGGCCCTCGATGCGGCGCGCCGCGTTCCGGCCGGGGACGTAGCCGACCGCGAGGCGATCATGTCGCCGATCTTCGAGACGCTGCGCGCTATTTCCGTCGCCGGCGGGCGCATCGTGGCCGGCACCGATGCACCCATCGTTCCCTACGGGCTCGGTCTGGTTCTCGAAGTCGAGCAGTTGTCGGAGGCGGGGCTCGGTCCGTTGCAGGCCATCCATTCGGCGACCGAGGTGGCTGCAGAGGCGCTGGGTGTCTCGAATGAGCTGGGAAGCATCCGTCCTGGACGCCTCGCGGATCTGGTCATCCTGGACGGTGACCCGGTGGCGGATATTCGCAACCTCCGGAGGGTTGACGGAGTCGTCTCGCGAGGGAAGTTCCTCAAGGGCGAGCGTCTCTTGGACGTCACCCGGCCCTGAGGGATTACTGCAGTTTCTTTTCCATCCCGGCGTGAAACCGCGCGATGTCGATCACCGTGCGCTCGTGCGTGCCCCGTCCGATCTCACCCTTCTCGTCGAACGATGCGACCTCGAATTGGTATCGGTTCCCGTCCACTGCTACGAGCTTCGCGTGCGTCCGGACTCGCATGCCGAGAGGGGTTGCTGCCGTATGGCGCACGTCGACCCTTGTGCCCACCGACGACTCTCCCTCGTCGTAGAACGGTTCGAGAAGGAGATGGGAGGCGATCTCCATGAGACGGATCATTTCCGCGGTCGCGAGAACCGGTGGGACGCCTCGAAGACCCTGCACACTGAGCTCGCGAGTCACGACACGCTCGACTTCGTGCTCGAGACCGGGGCGGAGGTTCCTCTTCATCAGGCTGGGATTATAGCTGGGTCGGTGTCGCGGCGTCCCATCTGCACGCAACTGGGGAGGTTAGGGGTTCACGCACGTCGGAGCACGGGAGGCATCCGAGTGGTGCCTCCGGACCCGGAAGTGCCCGAAGGGGCATCTGGAGCGGGTTTTTTTCATTTCTCCCCTTGCAGGAAAGCCCCCGCCCGATTAAAATAGCGCCGTTTAACCTCCGTCCAACTGATTACAATCGGGTGTCAGAGGGCGAGCAGGGTTGGCCTGGTAGTCGTCCCGCTGGGGCGGCGGCTTAGGAAAGCCCTGTTGGTTAGAGGTGATGCTGCACGTCTTTTGGAAAGGAGAATAGGGGAATGGCGAACAAGGGAATGACCAAGACTCAGGTCGTCAGCTACATGGCGGAAAAGGCCAACATCAGTAAGAAAGAGTCGGCCGCCATTATCGAGGAGCTAGCGGATCTGGCGGTCAAGGAGACCAAGCGGGCGGGGCAGTTCGTCATACCCGGGGTCGGCAAGCTGGTGAAATCTCACCGCAAGGCCCGCAAGGGGCGCAATCCGCAGACGGGCGAGGAGATTCAGATCCCGGCGAAGACAGTGGTGAAGTTTCGCGTTTCCAAGGTTTGCAAGGATGCCGTGATTCCGCCGAAAAAGTAGCCGGGTCCTTTCCTGATCGAGCGTTAGATCGCAGGAGGGCTCTCGGGCGAAAGG
Source organism: Vicinamibacteria bacterium (assembly GCA_050747785.1). Lineage (GTDB taxonomy): Bacteria > Acidobacteriota > Vicinamibacteria > Marinacidobacterales > DATDRI01 > CBDANW01. Next base: position 728 of record JBOGJF010000008.1, on the reverse strand, counting down.
GGCCCTCCGACAGCCGTTTTGTCGCACGGGTTTCTCCCGGCGTCGGTGTCCTAACCCTCCGCTCGGCCGCGCACGGCGAGGTCGAACGGAGGGTTTTGGCGTCGAGCCGCCTCGACGACTCCCCCGAATCGATGCCACGCCCGAAAGGCGCCGGCGTCGCTCCTTTTCGGAGGTTGTGCTAGTTTCTGAAAGACGAATCTCACCGAGATGAGGGTAGTGTCATGATGGAGCCTTTCGTTAACGAACCTCTCACCGATTTCGGCCGGGAGGAGAACAAGAAGGCCATGCTCGAGGCGTTGGCCTACGTGAAGCAGCGCCTGGGGGCCGAGCACGATCTCGTGATCGGCGGCGAGCGCTTGAAGACGGGCGATAAATTGAAGTCGCTGAATCCCGCGAGACCCAATGAAGTCGTCGGCGTTTTCCCGAAGGCCACTCCGGAGATCGCCTCGAAGGCCGTCGAGGTGGCCCACCAGACGTTCCAGACTTGGCAGTTCACGCCGGCTGAGGAGCGCTCACGTTACCTCTTGGATGCCGGCCGGGTGATGCGAAGGCGGAAGTTCGAGCTCTCCGCATGGATGGTCTACGAAGTGGGCAAGAGCTGGGTGGAAGCCGACGCGGACGTGGCCGAGGCCATCGATTTCGTCGAGTTCTACGCCCGGGAGAACCTTCGCCTCGCCGGGCCCCAACCGCTGGTCCAAATCCAGTCGGAGAAGAGCGAGCTGCGCTAC
>JBOGJF010000007.1:0-3967 GCA_050747785.1 Vicinamibacteria bacterium | reverse complement strand
GTCAACGCTTCGCCTTCGTCCTTGCGGACGACTACGCATGACTCGGGGTCGGTGTCGGTCGCTAGCCTTTCACCGTATGACTTTTTCATTCACTACACCTCGCCGGTTTGACCGGCGCACGGAGGATTCATGATTTTCCAGGTCAGGCGCTTTCTCGGCGTCCTCATGGTCGTCTTCTGCCTAGCTCTCGCCACGAGCGCCCAGGGACAAACACGGCTTCTCCGGTTTCCAGATGTATCTGGCAACCGGGTCGTCTTCTGCTACGCGGGAGACCTCTGGAGCGCACCGGCCACCGACGGAGGAGCGGTGCGGCTCACCTCCCACCCCGGCCAGGAGCTTTTTCCGAAATTCTCGCCAGACGGAAACTGGATCACGTTCACCGGCCAGTATGACGGAGACGAGCAGGTCTATGTGATGCCTTCCGCGGGAGGCGTACCCAAACAGTTGACGTTCTACCCCGCGCGCGGCCCGTTGGCTCCTCGTTGGGGTTACGACCACCAGGTCTATGGCTGGACGCCGGATGGGAGAAGCGTTGTGTTCCGTTCGCTCCGGGACGGAGAGCACCCCCTGGTGAGCGGGGCCCTCTATACCGTCCCCGTCGATGGAGGCCTCCCCGAAGCCCTCCCCATGCCCACCTCGGGCGCGGGGGATTTCTCGCCGGACGGTCGCCGCATCGTCTATTCTCCGCTCTTTCGCGACTTCCGGACCTGGAAACGATACCAGGGCGGCTGGGCGCAAGATCTGTTCGTCTTCGATCTCGAGTCGGAAACCGCACGGAACATCACCAATCACCCTCGGACCGATCGCGACCCCATGTGGATCGGAGAGCGAATCTACTTCGCCTCCGATCGAGACGGCCACCTCAACCTCTACGCCTACGATGTCGCTACGGAATCTCTCACTCAAATCACTCGCAGCGAGACTTGGGACGTGCGATGGCCGAGCTCGGATGGCCAGAGTCGCATCGTGTACGAGCTCGGAGGCGAGCTTCAGCTACTCGATACGACGTCGGGCGAAGATCGAAAGATCCCCATCACCGTCCCGGACGACGGCGTCGCCCGGCGACCATCGCACTACCCAGCGGAGAAGAACATCGAAGACTTCTCCCTTTCCCCCAAGGGCGAGAGGGCCCTTTTCGTGGCGCGCGGCGACATCTTCACTGCGCCCATCGAAAAAGGTCCGACCCGGAATCTCACCAACTCCTCGGGCGTGCACGACAAGTGGGCGCGGTGGTCGCCCGATGGAGCCCGAATCGCATTCCTCTCCGACATGAGCGGGGAGGACGAGCTCTACGTCATCGATCAAGCCGGAGGTGAGCCGGAGGCTCTCACCAGCGGGGGAGTCGGGATGCGCTACGCGCCTGCCTGGTCGCCGGATGGAGAGCGCATTGCCTTCTCCGACAAGGAGGGCAAGATCTATGTCGTGACAGTGGACTCAAGACAGATCCAGGAGATCGCGGACGAAGCGCGCGGCCAGGTCTACGACTACGCGTGGTCGCCGGACGGCGGGCACCTGGCCTTCTCCCTGACGGATTCAAACTTCTACCGGTCTCTCTACATCTGGAGCGTCGAGGATCAGACGCTCCGCCGGATAGCCGACGAGATGTTCGACGAGCACGGCCCCGCATGGGACCCCGGTGGCGCCTACCTCTATTACCTGAGCGAGAGGGAGTTCGCGCCTCAGATCAGCACCGTGGAATGGAACTTTGCCACCAATCGCACGACGGGGATCTTCGCCCTGCCGCTGCGTCGTGATGTCCCCCACCCGTTCCCCCCCGAAAGCGACGAGGTATCGTTGGAAGCCGACGAAGGTCCCGAGGAGTCCGAGACGGAAGACGCCGACGAGGAACTCGAGGAGAGTCCGGTAACCGTGCGGATCGACTTCGAGGGCCTCGCCGAGCGCGCCGTCCGGGTCCCGGTGGAATCCAACAACTACGAGGGGCTCGTTGCGACCAAGGAGCATCTTCTTTATATCCGCTCCGGAGCTTCCTTCTATGGCCGGGACAGCTACGCAAAACCTTCTCTGGTCCTCTTCGCGCGCGATGGACGGGAAGAGTCGGTTCTCGCCGAGGACGTCGAGGACTATGCGATCTCATCCGACGGCTCCAAGGTGCTCGTCAAGCAAGGCGAGACCTACGGCCTCTACGACGCGAAGCCGGAACCGGGCGAAAAGAAGACCGTTTCGACGAGCGGGCTTGCCGTCGACCGCGTGCCTTCCGAAGAATGGCGGCAGATCTTCGACGAGGTGTGGCGGCAGTTCCGGGACTTCTTCTATGTCCGGAACATGCACGGCTACGATTGGACCGCCCTGCGCGAGCAGTACCGGTCCTTGTTGGCGCACGTCGGCCATCGCTCCGATCTCAACTACGTCCTCGGCGAGATGGTCTCCGAGCTCAACGTCGGGCACGCGTACATTCAGGGGGGGGACTTCGAGCTTCCCGATAGACCTCCGGTCGCCCTTCCCGGCGCTCGCTTCGAGCTCGACGAAGCGGCGGGCCGGTATCGCATCGCCGAGATCTTCCCCGGTCAGAACGAAGAGGAGCGTTATCGCTCTCCCTTGACGGAGGCGGGTGTCGAAGCCAGGGTGGGAGACTACGTGCTGGCGATCGACGGGGAAGAGCTTCGCGGGGGCGACGACCCTTACCGTCTCCTTCGTAACAAAGTCGATCCCGTGACGCTAACGCTCAACGATCGACCAAGCCAGGAAGGAGCGAGGGAAGTGACCTACCGTCCCATCACCGACGAACAACCCCTCCTCTACCTGCGCTGGGTCGAGCGCAACCGGGAGAGAGTCGCCAAGCTGACCGACGGACGGGTCGGCTACATTCATCTTCCCGATATGGGAGCCACCGGTATCAGCGAGTTCATCAAGTGGTACTACCCTCAGATCCGCAAGGAAGGTCTCGTCGTCGACGTGCGGAGCAATGGGGGTGGGAACGTCTCGGAATGGATCATCGAGCGCTTGAATCAGAAGCTCCTCAGCACGCGCTTCGGAAGTACCATAGAAGATCCGCTGACCTATCCCTACACGGTCTTCCACGGGCACCTGGTGTGCGTTCAGAACGAGACTTCCGCTTCCGACGGGGACATCTTCCCCGCCAGCTTTCGCGCGGCCGGGCTGGGCCCGCTCATCGGCAAACGGTCCTGGGGAGGCGTGGTCGGCATCCAGGGACGCGGTCCCCTGATCGACGGGGGCGAAGTCTTCGTGCCGCAGATGGGAACCAACGCTCCCGACGGCTCCTGGATCATCGAGGGCTACGGAGTCGAGCCGGACATCGTCGTGGAAAACGACGTCTTGTCGGTGCTGGCAGGAAGAGACCCTCAGCTCGAGCGTGCGGTGGAGGAGGTCATGAGGGCCATGCGGGAGAACCCCAGGGGGCTTCCCGCCCGCCCACCGGATCCCATCAAGACCCCGTGAGGGGTTTGCCTCGGCGAGCAGAACGCTTAGAGCAAGAGCTCGAGGAAGCGCGACTCAGAGCGCCGATGGGTCCGGCTGGCAGGCCCCGACGGGTGTGATATACTTTCATAGGAGCTTGATTTTCTCCTTTTTTTCCACCGATTTAGAACCATCAACCTAACGAACCGTATCGTGAGAGTTTGGCCAAGGGCGGGTCTCGCCCTCCTGCTGGCGATTTCTGCGCCGAACACGCTCGCGGCGCAGGACGGCGCCGCCGAGAGGGTGGCGCTCGTCATCGACGGCCCGGAGCCTCCGGCTCCCCCCGCGGTCGTCACGCGGGATAGCGAGGGACGGGTCACACTTCGCTCCAATTACCTCGTGGAGCCCATCGTGCTCGACGGCCAGCTCACGGAATCGGTCTACGAGGGGATCCCGTCGATCTCCGGTTTCATCCAGCAAGAGCCCCGCGAAGGCGAGCCGGCCACCGAGGAAACCGAGGTCTGGGTCTTCCACGATGACTCCAACATCTATGTCGCTGCCCGTTGCTGGGACAGCCATCCCGAGCGCATGG
>JBOGJF010000006.1:0-2220 GCA_050747785.1 Vicinamibacteria bacterium | reverse complement strand
GGCATTGGATAGAGGTACGTGCGCCGCTCGCGCTCACCGCTGGTGACATCCACTGCGGTGCGGTTGTGCGCGGAAAGCTTCTCGTCGATCCGCCGGAGCACCTCCGCGACGGGGCCGTCTATCAACTGCTCGTCCACGATGGGGTCGGCCAGCTCGCGTCCGGCGATCCGAAGAAATTGAATGTAGGCGCCTGGCAGGAAGTCGCGCGTTCGACTGCTCAGCACCAGGACGCCGAGCACGGTGGGTGTGGGCTCGTCGGCCGAAGACACCATCTTGGTGGCGGCGAGGCGTTGCTCGTAGCTTCGGACGTTGGCAGCGAGCACGTCGGTCGCGAAGGCCGCCGCAAGGTACTCATCCTCGAAGCGTCGCCGATCCAGATCGGGAAGAGCAGCCGAGGGAACTGGCTGCACGTCATAAGGGCGATCCCTGTGTCGTCTCTTCTCGTTTAAGATCCGCTCGTCCTGGATCGATGCGATCCCGCGGCGAGGACCAATTCGAATATAGACACGCCCCTTGAACCGAACAGGCGGTGAATCCGCGGGCCAGACGGTGATGATCGCCATCTGAGCGCCACGCAGTACGCGTTTGGCGACGGTCAACGTAGGCGGTGGGACGATGTTGCCATCTGTTTTCATGTCCGCGAGTTGGCGAAGAAGTTCGTCGGTCACGACGAGCCCCGCCGGACTCCCGTCGTCCCGGGCGCCAACGAAGAGAACGCCTGGTCGTGCGTGGTCCGGCAAGTCGTTGGCGAAGGCACAAACAGCCTCGCGGGCTTTAGTTGGCGCGTCGCCCGTGAAGGACTCTTTGCGTTCCGTCAAGTCCGACTCGAGGTCGGAAAGCATGCTTTCAAGTTCGCGCTCGTTATAGATGGCCATGCTCCCTACTGTCCTTGGCTTTGTAGTCTACTCTGAAGGTACCGTGATTGCATGAGCTTCGCGTGTCTGGGCGGCTCTGGGGCTTCGAATCAGCTGGGCGCCTCCGCCCGTGCGAGCAGGTGTGCGAAGTCGTAGTTCACACTCGTAACGCCGAAATCGGGCTCGCGGTGAAAAGGGTTCCGGACGTAGTGCACCCGGTGTGAATCGCCACCAAGGAACTCCACGATGGCAAGGATGTAATCCTCTGGCTTGTTGAGCGAATAGAGAATCTCGTTCTTTGTAACCCCAATCGTGGCCGCGCCACTGACGCGACCCTTGACCTCGATGAAACGTAAACGCCCGGTGCCCGGAACGTGGCTCTCGATGTCGTAGCCGAGCTTCTCGAACTCGCAGTCTACGGGCTGGAACCCGAGGCTTCTCTCGACATCCATGACGACGGCACGCGCACGGGCAGCGGCTGCCTGAACGTCTACAGAGGACAGGGAAGGGGAGCGGCTCGCACCCATCATCTTGGCTAAAAGGCCCACCGGTACAACGACGGTTCCACCGAGCACCACCGGGGGCAACGCCGAGATCTGGCCCTCGAGGTCGAGGCGTTCCAGGCGCTTCTGGAGGCGCGCCTGTAAGTCGTCCGCCCGTCGTCGCGCCTCTTGGGAATTGAGGCGCGCATTGGGCTTGCCGGCCTGCTCCTGGAGCTTCAGCTCCTCGGCCCGGTGGTCCCAGTAGGTAATTTCCTTAGTGAGGCGGTCCTTGACCGCCGCGCGCGTCTTGTCGATCCACTCGAGCCGGCGACCGCGGACCTCTTGGAGATGCTCGGGGACAACATGCGTGATGGCATGGTTTTGCGCTTTCTGCTCCAGATCGCTGGTAATCCACGCGCACTCCGGCCGGTCAAGGATGGCTGGGACGCCCGGTTCTTCGGGTTTGAGGGGTCGATAGTCGAGATAGGGGGCGTAGTTAACGTGTCGGGCATTTCCGTCGGCGTCGAGCACGATATAGAGCATGCGCCGGGAGACGGTCCGTCGCTCACCGCTCCGGGTGACGCTTGCGTCTTGAATGGCGTGCTCCAGGTAGAGGAGCAGACGGGGAGAGTCTCCGTAGTCCTGCTCGTCGACGAGCACGGTGCCGCGGCGTAAGAGATCGCGATGGCGTTCGAGCGTTACGTCAAGCGTCGCGTCCAACAGGGGATGGCCAGGGCAAACGAAAGCTGCCAGTGGCTGTCCCTGAGGCGCGACCAGTGGTTTTTCAAATGCGATGCGCTCATAGCGGGGCAATACCGGCTCCCCAATACCGATCAGTCGATCACGATTTCGGACCGTTGCGGGAACGTGTGTCACTTCAAAGC
>JBOGJF010000005.1:0-5107 GCA_050747785.1 Vicinamibacteria bacterium | reverse complement strand
GCTCGCAGCCTTCCAGCTTGGCAAGAGCCGGACGAACGACGAGCTCGAACGTCACCATCGTGGAAACGGGATTGCCCGGCAGCCCAAAAATCATAGTTCCATCGCCTGCGACGCCGGCAACGAGTGGCTTGCCGGGTTTCAGAGCCACCGCCTCGAAAAGAATGCGTACGCCTCGCTCGGCGAGGACCTTCTCGACGAGATCGAAGCGACCCATCGAGACGCCGCCCGAAATCAAGAGCACGTCGTGACCAAAACCGCGTCCGATGAGCTCGCGCAGTGACGCTTCAGTGTCTCTTGCCAGGCCGAGGTAGCTCACCTTCGCCCCCGTGGCCTGTGCCTGCGCGACCAGCGCGAACCCGTTGCTGTTGCGGATTTGTCCCGGATTCGGTTTGGCGGCGGGCTCAACGAGTTCGTCTCCGGTTGCAATCACCGCGACTCGTGGGCGTGAGCCCACGCTCAGGTCGACCTTGCCGACCGTCGCGGCTACCGCCACCGAGGCCGGATCGAGCCGGATGCCTTTCCCCATCACTATCTCGCCCGCCCTTGCTTCCTGTCCCCGCGGCGCTATGTTCTGCCCGCGCGCCACCGCTTCCAACACCTCGACTTGGTCACCGGCAACCCGCGTACGCTCTACCATCTGGACCGCGTCCGCGCCTTCGGGTACGGGAGCGCCGGTCATGATCTGAGCGGCTTCTCCGGGTCGGATCTCGAAAGACGGGACCGAGCCGGCGGGAACGACGCCGACGATGCGGAGTCGGCAGGGTAGCGATCCGAGATCGACGGTCCGCAAGGCGAATCCGTCCACCGCGGATCGAGCAAAGGGTGGGAGATCGGTGTCGGACGTCACGTCCTCCGCCAGGACGCGGCCGGTTGCCTCTCGGAAGTCGACGCGCTCCTTGGGAAGAACGCGAGTGTTCTCCAACACGATGCGAACCGCTTCCTCGACGGGGATCACTTGGCAACTCGCGTTCGCTGGAGCGCCCGGCTCAACTCGATCTAACTGAGCAGACGGCTCAGCTTCTCCTCGATGGCGCGGAGTCTCGCCTTCAAGCGAGTGAGGCCTCTCATCTCGGCTTGTGCACGCAGGACCTCTCGGTGGGGGCGGGCTGGGTAACCCGATACCTTGGCGCGAGGGGGCACGTCCCCGATCACGCCCGACTGAGCGATGAGAATGCTGTCGTCGCCTATTTTCAGGTGATCCACCGCGCCGACCTGACCGCCCATCATCACGCGTTTGCCAATGACGGTGCTACCGGAAACGCCGCACTGCGCCGCCATCGCGGTATCCTCGCCGACTTCCACGTTGTGTCCGATATGAACGAGGTTATCGAGCCGCACCCCGCGCCGGATCAACGTGCGGCCGAAATTGGCCCGGTCGATCGTGGCGTTCGCACCGATCTCGACATCGTCTTCGATGACCACGATTCCCACGTGGCGCAGCTTGATGAAGCTCCCGTTTCGTCTGGCGAAACCGAAACCGTCTGCTCCGATCACCGCCCCGGAATGGATCGTGACGCGCGAGCCGACGACCGACCCCTCGCGGATCACCACGTTGGGCCAAATCACGGTGTCGTCACCGAGGCGCACATCGGCACCGATATAGGCCCCGCTGTGAACCACCGTGCGGGCGCCGATCGATGCGCCCTCACCCACGAAGACGAACGGTCCGACCGATGCCCCCTCTCCGATCTGCGCGGAGCCCGCCACTTTGGCTTGCGAATCGATTCCCGCGGGAGGCTTCCCTCCATCGGGAGGGTGAAAGAAATCGATGAGACGGTTGATACCCAGAAATGGATCGGGCAGGACGATCTGCGGAATCTTGAGCGTCGGGACGCGTTTCCTGGTGAGGAGAGCCCCGGCGCGCGTCTCGGCGACTGCCTCCGCGTACCTGTCGCTCGCGAAGAAACTGAGATCCTTGGGTCCCGCGTCGGCGAGCGAGGCAACGCCACTCACCTCGACGCTTCCGTCGCCGACGAGGCTTCCTCCGACCTGCTTGGCCAACTCGTCGACGCGGAAGGACCGCCGGCTCCTCAAATGCGTTTCTCTTTCGTTCGTCTTGCGAGACCGAGAAGCAATTCTAAGAAAATGGGATCGTGAAGTCAAAGCGACGGGCAGTGGTTCGGGGTATAAAGGGGACTTCGGGGCCATCTTCTAGGAAGGCAGGAGGGTAATTCCATGGAGATCCGCGGGAAAACGTTACTGCTCCTCGGCGCGGGAGGCATGGTGGGGACGGCACTCGCCCGCCGGCTCTTGGAGGAACGGCCTCACCGCATGATCCTGCATTCTCTCACGCGGCAAGAATCCATCTCCACGGCGGCCGAGCTCCGGCCTTTCGCGGGGAAGACGAAGCTGGTCTCGCAGTGGGGAGACATCTTCGCCTTGACGCGCTTCAAAGACAAGTCGGCCGGTGAGATGCGGACCGACACGAGCTGGATGCGAGAGCATATTGCGTCCCTCATCGTCCAGCTAGACGACACGTTGTTGAAGCGCTACTTTCTCCACCAAATCATCTCGCGCTCCAAACCCGAGGTGATCGTGGACGCGATCAACACGGCGACGGCGATTGCCTATCAAGACGTCTACCGAAGCTCGCAGCTTGCCTACGAAGCCTTACAGACCGGCAAGAAGCTCGAGCCGTACCTCGAAGATCTGTTGAGCGTCAACTACGTGCCACAGCTCATCCGTCATATTCAGGTGATTTATCAATCGATGGCAAAGGCGGGGACGAAGCTGTACTTGAAGATTGGGACATCGGGAACGGGGGGCATGGGACTCAATATTCCCTACACCCATTCCGAGGAAAGGCCGAGCCGGGTGCTCTTGTCGAAAGCGGCGGTTGCCGGGGCTCACAGTCTGCTTCTCTTTCTGATGGCGCGGACGCCCGACGGGCCCATCGTGAAGGAGATCAAGCCCACGGCGGCGATCGCCTGGAAGCGGGTTGCGTTCGGCGAGGTGACCGTTCGCGGCCGTCCCATCGAGCTCAACGCGGCACCCATGGACTGGGCCCAACCCCCGGGGAGGGTCTTCTCGCCGCGAGATGCTCGATTGCGGAAGCCGCTCGGCCGGCCTTTGCAGTCGGTTTTCATCGACACCGGAGAGAACGGGATCTTCTCCCTCGAGGAGTTCAGCACCTTGACCACGGCGGAGCAGATGGAGTTCGTCACTCCGGAAGAGATCGCCGAAATGTCGGTCTACGAGATCCAGGGCGGTAACACCGGTCACGACATCATCAACGCGCTCGACAACGCGACCCTCGGACCCACCTACCGTGCCGGTCTCATGCGTCACTGGGCGATGGAGAAAATGATCGCGCTCGAGAAACAGCATGGGGTGTCGAGTGTGGCGTTCGAGATGCTGGGGCCGCCGCGTCTTTCGAAGCTGCTCTTCGAGGCGCACCTCCTGCGGCGGAGCTTCGTTACGATGTCGGCGGTCTTGGAAAATCATGCCGAGCGTATCTCGGAGAGCTTGGCCGCCGATCTCGCCGCCAACTCCGATCTCCGCAGCGAGATCATCTCCATCGGGATCCCGATCTTATTTCCCGATGGGCGGCTCTTGCGAGGACCGGAAGTCAAAGTACCAGCGTCGGTGACCGAAAAAGATTCCTACCGGGTGACCCCGGAGCGGCTGGAGAGCTGGATCGAAGCGGGCTGGGTGGACCTGAGGCCGAAGAACATGAGACGCTGGTTGAAACGCTTCCGATCCATCGAGACAGAAGTAGCCGCGGTTCCTCCCACCGACACGAGCTCCCGCTTTCTCAGGGATCAGACCTTCTGGCAAGCGGCAGGCGAGATCCAGCCGGGCAAGGTCGTGGGGTGGGTCTTTGCCGTGGAGGAAGCCGGCGCGCGTATGAAGTAGAAGGTCTATTCGAGGCGCTTGAGGTGCTGTGCCGCGAGCTCGGCATTGACGTCGGCCGGCCCGATCTCGAGGAAGGCCTCGAGGTGTAGCCTTGCTTCCTCCGGCGAGCACGACGGCTCTTCGATGCACAAGACGCCGAGGGTAAGATGCGCCTCGGCGTTGCTCGGCGCCACGTCGAGCAGCTCGCGTAACACGTTCAATGCCTCGGGCACCCGCTGGTCGGTGAGCAACACCATCGCCAGGCTCCAGAGGAGATCCGGGTCGTCGCGACTCACCTCGAGCGCTTGCTCGTAGAGCGCGGCCTCCTCCGCAAAATCGAGGGCCGCGTGCCGTTCTCGAGCCATTCCGAGGAGGGCTGCCGTCTTGGTCTCGACCATCGCGTCGAGCGTCTGTTTCTGCGTATACGATTGCTCGAGCTCTCCCAGCTCCCGATAGATGTCGACCAGCGCCCGGCGCGCCTTCAGGTTCTCTTCGTTCCGCTCGAGTACGGCTTCGAACTCGCGTGCCGCTTCCGCATAGCGCGCTTGGCCGTAGAGCGACAGGGCGAGATTGTAGACGAGCTCCTCGTCCTTGGTCCGGCGGAGCGCCCGCCGGGCGCTCCTTTCGGCAAGCCCGTACATTCCCTTCTCGATATAGAGTCTCGATAGCTCTCTGAGCGTAGCCGGATCGTCGACGTCCAGACGGTGGGCGGCTTCGAAGGCTTCGAGCGCTTCTTCCCGTCGCCCCTCGCGCAGGAGGAGCTTGCCGAGCTTCCAAAGGGACGTTGCCGATGGAGGATATCGGTCGAAATAGAGGAAGAGCTCCTGAATCGCGAGAGGCACCGTCGCTTCCGCGTAATCCGCGGGGGAGCGCAGCGGGTCGAAGTAGTGAAAGGTCAACTCGTCGGAATCGCCACTCACTTCAGCGTGCGCATAGAGGAGTGCCACCTTGTCGAAGTACAACAGACGAAGCCCGCTCAGCTCGGTGAGCTCATCCGCCCGTTGGTTGGCAAAGTCTCGGCTGATCAGTGCGAGGCCGAGATCATGGTCTGTGAGGATCTCGGCGAGCCGTCGACCGGCCGTTTCGTGTTCGAACGCCTCGATCGAGGCGGCACGGGTATAGGCAAAGGCGAGCCGTTCCGGCTCGCCGGCCCAAATCGTGACTCCGCCGGATTCAGGAAGGTTGAACAGCCGCTCATCGAGGTGGTGCTCGGACAAATAGCTCGCCGCGGCGGCGAAGGGGTGAGATTGTGGAGCGGCGGTCGCGGTCGGAA
>JBOGJF010000004.1:0-3253 GCA_050747785.1 Vicinamibacteria bacterium | reverse complement strand
GCCTTCCGAAGAAGGCTGGCCTTTCGCTCTTTCCCTGCGGTCTTTAGAGTGTATCAGTGCCGTGGGGACCGCCGCCTGACTATCTCCGGTTACGGCACCCACGTAAATTGGCGGCCAACAGGTGACTACGAATCCGCCTGACTATCTCCGGTTACGGCACCCACGTAATTTGGCGGCCGAGAGGTGACTACGGGTCCGCTTAGGTCGTTCCTCCCCCGGCCGGCTCGATGCTGGTAATGATCCAACGCGACGCTGGGTTGTTCTGCCCGGCCACGAGATTGTACTTCGTCAGCGTGAACTTGTAGGGCTTCTGGCCTTCCTCTGCCGTCGTCACGTTGACGGTCACCTCTCGAGCGGCCACCTCGCCGGAAAAGCCGGTGAGCGTCGTGGACCCCATCACCGACATCGAGGCCTGGGTCCGTTCTTTCTCTACCGCTGCGCTAGCCTCCCGGAGCGCCGCCTCGTGCCCGCTCCGTTCCTCGCGCCAGCGGTCCCACTCGGCCTGGATCTCTCCACGTCTTCCCGTAAATTTGTAATCAGGCTCCGCTTCGACGCGCTCTTGAATCGCTTGGACATCCTCGAAGTGCTCGTCCTGAAAGGCGCCGAACTCTTCCCAATGCTCATCGCGTGTGGTCTTTGCTGCCTCCTCTGCCTTTTGGAGCTCGCCAAGACGGAAGGGCCGTACCGTCTCCTCGCTTGACGACACGAACTCCCAGCCCTGGACCGTTCCCTCGAAACCGACCGCCGACATCGAGGCTACCGTCGCATTGTCTTTCGATTGGAGTGCGGTGAAGAACGTACGGAGGAGCGTCCGCTCCGGTCCACCTCCGCAAGCGACGAGCTGAAGCGTTAGTGGAGATATCAAGAGTATCAGTGCCTTGGATCTAAGCATGACTTCCTCCTTCTAGTCGGCATCCAGCGAAGAGCCCTTAGGTCCCTCTCGAAACGAAGCCAGACAGTTACATCCATGAGTATTCTTTCAGTGCTCTTTCACCGCAGCACGAGAACCTGGCCGATGGGGAATCCGCAGTCCGGGTTGAGTATGAAGCGCCGATCGGCCCGAGGCGATGCGTCCTGTCCGTGACCCGGTCCGGGGATTCACCCGTCGTGCCCCAGGAAAGCCCGGCTAAGGGTATCAGAACTCGATGAAGAGGGGCAAGATAGCTTCGCGACTTTTACTCGGCGCCTCGGGGTGGGTGACCATGCGCCGTCGCGCTTGCAAACCGTTGATGTCACACCCTTTTGCGAGTAGCTCCGTCCGTCGCGGGACCTCGGTAACCATTCGCCCGGCTTTCATTTGACTCGGATTCGCCGACAATGTAATGTGAGCGCGTCATGGATGTGTCGAGGCGGGAAGGAGTTGCACTCCCGCAGCGGAGCATACCGGGCCGGAAAAGGAGGAGGTTATGGACAAGAGAGTCCTCTCGGTTTTGCTTCTAGCCGTCGTCATGGGAGGGTTCACTAGCATCGCCGCCGCGCAAGACTGTCCCAAGATCTCGTACAGGGATGCGGCCGATAGTCTTGGAAAGTGTCGCTGGGTTGAGGGCACGGTCCTCAAGACGGAGGAGAACAACGACGGCGTCTTTCTGATTTTCAACAATCAGAAACAGTTCCTGCGGGTTGTTGTTCCCAGCCAGTACCTCGGGAACTTCAAGGGAGGGCCGAAGTACCTCTATACGGGAAAGAAGATCGAAGCGGTTGGTACCATCGTCCAGGTCGACGAACAGTTGCTGCTGGGCGTGGACAACCCGGAGCGGATCAAGGTCATCCAGTAGTCGACTTAGCCCCCGTAATCGACCTGGTTCCCGCGACTGGCCCCCAGCGGGGCCGGTAGTCCTTATCTTCCACGTGCCCGCGTGATGGTGCTCGGCGCGGGACTGACATCTGGGAACCGCTAGCCTTCTAACTCACCCGCAGGCGGCGGCGGTGGAAGCCCGGGCTCGAAGCAGCGCCGACAACGCGCCTCGTAGGCTTCCGAGCCTCCCACGACAACCCTCTCCTTCGAAGATACCAAGCGCTGGGTATGGTTGGCGGGGTTACCGCAGCGTACGCATATCGCCAGCGTCTTCGTGATGTACTCCGCGATCGCCAAGAGTTGCGGCATGGGCTCGAAGGGCTTTCCCAAATAGTCCTGGTCGAGCCCGGCGACGATGATGCGCTTGCCCATGTTGGCTAGTTGGTTGCACACCTGAACCAGCGAGTTGTCGAAGAACTGGGCCTCGTCGATTCCCAACACCTCGGTGCGGGGCTTCAACCGCTCGAGGATCGTTTCGGGATCGGGAACGAGCTCGGCCTCGATGCGCATTTCGCTATGCGAGACGATATGCTCCGAGCTGTAACGGCCATCGATGCTCGGCTTGAAGATCTGTACTCTCTGACGCGCGATCTGGGCGCGTCGCAAGCGGCGGATCAACTCCTCGCTCTTGCCGCTGAACATGCTCCCGGTGATCACCTCGATCCAGCCGGGGTGGGAACGGAAGACTTCCATCGCGTTCGAAGCTAGGCCTTCGGAGACGGCGGTGGGGATGCGTATTTCTTTCCGCGTAGCGACCCTTCTCTTGCCCTCGTCGCATACGCGGTTGCGTTGTAGAAAGGCGCCAAGGCGTGAAGCAGCGCTCGGACGAACGCCTCTTCCCGAGTCACGAGCTGCGCGGTCAGTATGCCGAACGTTCCCTGCCGGCCAGCGACATCTTGTTGTCCGTAGAGCTCGTCCGCCGCCGGCCCGAGGTCGGCTCCGTCCTCCAGCACGGCTCGAACGAGCTCGCCGGGTAGCGGGAGGCAGCCACTGCTGCCAAAGAAGCCGTTGACGCCATCGGTTGCGTAGGCCCACGCCTCGAGCGAAACGACCGGTTCATCACCGGCTTCGGCGGTCTCGGAGCGCAAGCCGCCCTCGAGCCCGATCGAGAGCGCGGGGACGCTTCCCTCTTCCGAGAGGACGTCGAACAAACCCTGCGCTCGCTTTCGTGCCCCCTCCATGAGCTCGGCGCTCGAAAGGGGTGTCGATGCCGTTCCGGACGGCACCGCCCTCGCGATGAGCCGCAGGTCATCGCTGAGGAAGCCCGGGAAGCGTTCCCTCAAGATGGCGAGGGCGCGGCGCACGGCCTCGACTTTCGGTCCCCGAGTAGAGCCGACGGCGACGATCAATTCCGATTCTCCTCCCCGCGGAACGCGTTCACGATTTGACTCGCTCGACGTATTTTCCTTCGAAGGTGTCGACGCGAATCAGCTCGTCTCTTTCGATGAAGTAAGGAAC
>JBOGJF010000003.1:0-8443 GCA_050747785.1 Vicinamibacteria bacterium | reverse complement strand
TTCCTGACCGGTGTGTGGCTCGTGCTCATGAAACACTCCTCACGGCTTCGAAGAAAGCCGCCATGCGCTCGGGATCTTTGACTCCCGGACTGGATTCGATACCGCTCGAGAGATCGATACCGTAGGGATGATGCGACAACAAAGCGGCCACGTTATCGGGACGAATACCGCCGGCGATGAAGACGCCCCGTGGCGCTTCCTCTCCCAGAATCTCCCAGCGAAAGCTCCGCCCCGAGCCGCCGTCTCCCACATCCAGCAAGGCCGGCCGTTCCGGAGTGGGCTCGGGAACGAGAACCGGTAGCGTCTCGCTCTCCGGATCGACGCGGTGTGCCCGACAGACCCTCATACCTTCCTTCTCCAGCAACCGCGCGTCCTCCTCCGACATCTCATGGAGTTGCACGTCCATCGTTGCGGCGCCGCGAGCGGCTTCCAAGATCACCGAAACATCTTCCTTCCTGAACACCAGGACGCGCCTTACGCCGTCGCCCGCCGCCTCAAAGACGCTTCTCGCTTGATCCAGGCTCGCCCGGCGAGGTGAGGTGGGCGCCATGACGCAACCCACATGCGTGGCTCCGAGCCGCACGGCGAGCCGCGCATCATTCGGCCTCGTCAGTCCGCAGATTTTCACGAGCGGCTTCATCGTTCATTCCAATGACTACGTCGTGCCGATGACGCCGCGAATGAACGCACCGGGGTCCCTGTCCTTCATGAGCGCGGAGCCGATCAGCACCGCATCCGCGACTCCCCGGAGCTCCACCGTATCCCTGGGCTTCAAGTAACCACTCTCCGCCACCGCCACCCGATCGGACGGCAGGTCCCGAAGCAGTCGCGGCGCGAGGTCGCGACGTATCTCGAACGTGTCGAGATCGCGATTGTTGACTCCGATGACGACCTCTGGCAGAGCCAGGGCCCGCGACACTTCTTCGGCATCGTGGCATTCGACGAGCGCCCCGAGACCGTAGCCCCGGCAGGTGGAAGCGAGCTCACGCAGCTGAGCGTCCGAGAGGCAGCGGGCGATGAGCAAGACACCGCGCGCTCCGAGACAGGCCGCCATGCGGATCTGTGCCGCGTCGACCACGAAATCCTTCATCAGAACCGGAACACCGACCGCTTCTACGGCTTGTTGCAGGTCGTCGAACGAACCACCGAACCGGGAAGGCTCGGTCAGCACGCTCACCGCGGCGGCACCGGCCTCGGCATACAGCCTGACCTGCGCCGCCGGATCTCTTTGGGCTATGGACCCGGCGCTCGGGCTCGCTTGCTTGAACTCGGCGATCACCTTCAACCGATCCTTTCCGCGCAGCGCGTCACCCAACGTGACCCCTCTTGGAAGCTCCCTCGGCTCGCGATTGGGAAGGTCCTTGACTCTTTCGCGAGCCGCCGCTACCAACTCGTCGAGAACGTTCACTCGGCTTCTTCCCCTTTATTACTTGACGCGCGCCCGATGGCTCGACTCACTGTACCGCTCCAGCACGCGGAGCGCGTGTCCCGCGCGCTGCACGTCCCGCGCGCGCTCCAAACCCTCGCGGAGATCCTTGACCAGTCCCGCCACGAACAAAGCGGCTCCCGCGTTGAGAGCGACTACGTCGCTCCGCGGCCCGGGATCCCCCCGTAGTGCCGCGATCAGAATCTCGACGCTCCGCTCGGGGTCCCCTCCGGAAAGCGCTTCGATCGGTGCCGAGGCGAGTCCGAGCTCTCCCGGATCGATCGAGAACGGCTCGACCCGACCCTCCCGAACGAAGTGGCCGCGCGTGACGTCATGAAGGCCGATCTCATCGAGCCCCGCGCAATGGACGACCAACGCGCTCTCCGTTCCCAGCTCCAAGAGCGCTTCGGCCATCACGCGCGTCAGATCCGGATCGTAGACACCCAGGAGCTGACACCCGGCGAGCGCCGGGTTGGCGAGAGGACCGAGCAAGTTGAACAAGGTGCGGATGCCGAGCGCTCGTCGGACCGGGGCGACGTTGGCCATGGCGGGATGGAAGCAAGGCGCAAAAAGAAACACAAACCCCGTGGCATCGAGGAGCATGCGGGCCCCATTGGGCCCGACGTCGAGCGCGCATCCGGCCTTCTCGAGTACGTCCGCGCTTCCCGACCGGGACGACACGCTTCGATTGCCGTGCTTGGCGACGGCACCGCCCGCCGCCGCGACCACGAGCGCCGCGCCAGTCGAAATGTTGAACGTGCCCGCCTGATCCCCACCGGTGCCGCAGGTGTCGATGAGCGGACGAACCTCCACGTGAACCGCCATCCGATGCGCACGCATGGCCCGCGCGCAGGCGGCGAGGGTCGGCGCGTCGGGCTCTCGTACGCGCAACGCGACCAGCAATCCCGCCGTCTGTGCTTCCGGGGCCTCACCGGCCATGATCTTGTGGAGCGCTTCCTCGACCGCCGCCGGCTCGACCGCCTCTCCGGACAGATAGCGCTCGATCAATAAAGGAATCATGAGCCCCCTGCTCCTCCTCCCGTCTTGACCTGCGAGGAGACTCGTGCCTTCCAAGCGAGAGCTTCTCGAAGGAATTGGCTCACAATCCTACCCCCGCCCGGAGTCAAGATGGACTCGGGGTGAAACTGGAGCCCGATCTGACAGAGACGTCGGTGACGGATGGCCATGACCAGCTCCTGCCCGTCGTCCCTCGTCGTGGCCACGACCTCGAACTGCTCAGGAACTTCCGTGACGACCAGGCTATGGTATCGGGCGGCAACTAGTGGCAGCGGCAAACCGTGGAAGACCGGATCTTCCTTCACGGAGATGAGGCTCTTCCGGCCGTGCACGGGTTGCGGCGCCCGCTCGACTCGCCCGCCCGCCGCAATGGCGAGTGCTTGATGCCCGAGGCACACGCCGAGTATCGGCAGTTCGGGTTCGGTCCGAAGCCAGGGCACCATCATGCCGGCCTCTTCCGGCCGGCCGGGGCCCGGAGAAAGAACGACGAGATCGGGAGAGAACCGAGTGAGGCATCGCTGCCAATCCGCGAGGCTCATGTTGCTTCTCACCGTCGAGACCTCGGCATCCTGGCGGCGAAACTCGTCGACCAGATTGAAGACGAAGCTGTCACGGTTATCGAGAACGAGAACGCGCGCCGAGCTCATGCTTGCCGCCCTTCCGCCAGAGAGATCGCGACACGACAGGCACGCGCCTTGTGGATCGTCTCCTCCAGCTCCCTTTCGGGAATGCTGTCCGCCACGATGCCGGCCCCCGTGCGCGTGAGGTATCGGCCGTCGCGGTGGCGAAGCGTTCGAATGACGATACAGCTGTCGAAACGGCCGTCCTGCAGCAAGTAGCCGACCGCGCCACCGTAGTATCCCCGCGCGTTCGGCTCGGTCTCGCGGATCAGCTCCATCGCCCTGAGCTTCGGGGCGCCGGTCAGCGTTCCCATGTTCGCCGAGGCCACATAAGCGTGAAGCGCGTCGAAGCCCGGAAGGAGCGTGCCCTTCACACCGCTCACCAGGTGCTGCACATGGCTATATTTTTCGACGCAGAAGGGCTCGGTTACCTGTCGCGTTCCCGGCACGGAGACTCTGGCGACATCATTTCTTGCCAGATCGACCAACATCGCGTGCTCCGCCTGCTCCTTGGTGTCCAGGATCAAGCTCACCGCCAGCCGGGCATCGAGCTCCTCGTCGATCCGTCCATCGGGGCCGAGCCCTCGCGGGGCGGTACCGGCGATGGGCCGGATCATCACTTGGCCGTGCTCCACTTTGAGACACGTCTCCGGCGACGCCCCAAGGAGCTCACCGTCTCCGAGGTCCACGTAGAACATGTACGGCGAGGGATTTCTCGAGCGAAGTGCGCGATAAACGGCCAGCGGCGGCGCCGTGCTCTCCATCCAGAGGCCGCGCGATAAGACCCCTTGGAAGATGTCGCCCGCCAGAACGTGGGAGAGGAACTTTTCGACCGAGGACTTGAATGCCTCATCGGAAACGTCCGGCTCGGCATCCTTCTCCGGCGCGAGGCGGTCGCCGAAACGATCCGGCGAAGCGCTCATCTTGTCGAGAGCCTCGACGTAGAAACGGTGGCGCTCGTTGTCACCCTGGTTGAGCCCCACCGGCGATCGCGTCACGACGCGTACCTCGCCCCGTACGTGATCGAAAGATATCGCGTCCAAGGCGAACACGAAGTTCGCATCGGGCTCACCGAGCGGATCGGGACGGCGTCGGGGAAGCTCTTCCCAGAGATCGACCGCCTCATAAGAGAAGGCCCCGTAGAGACCCGGCGGGAGCAAGTCCTTGTCGGGCTCTTCGTCTTCCACCAAACCGGCGAGGGCCCGCACGCCGTCGAGGACCGACGCCGCGCGGACTCGCTCCGCGTCGGGAAGGGCGGGATCCTTGTCGAAGTCAGGGAAACGGGCCAGGACCGAATCCGCTCGCGACTCGGTCTTGGGTAGGCGGCCGGCCAAAGCCTCCATGAGAGGCACGCCCCGTGGAGTGAGCAGAGAGTAATTCGCGGTCGATCCCCGGATGTCCAGCCGTATCAACCCTTCTGGGATGACGAGACTGCGTACTCCAGCGGGAGCGCCTTGAGCCGCGCTCTCCATGAGCACGGCCCCTCGGCCGCGCCGTTGGCGGGACAGCCGCTCGAAAAGCTCGACCGGCGAGGCGCACGAGTCCATCGGCAAAATGGACGTCCGCGCTCGGACCTTGAGTGCTGCGGGACCAAAAGGACTGGTTGGTTTTCCGTTCATTTTCGCGTTTCCCGGGGCCTTCCCGGGCTCTGTCAACTCCGGGGAGGTGCCCTGAAACGCAAAAGAGGCAACCTCCCGCGGGTTGCCTCTCCTTCGATTAAGACCGCCGGATCCAGCTACCCGCTCAAAAACCGCACCACCAACCCCAGTGGCACCCATGGCGCCAGCGGTTGGGAACGGTGACTGAGCGGCTACCGTTGGTCTTCATTACCTATCGAGGCGATCTATATCCCACGCCGTCTTCCGGGTCAAGTGCGGCGGGGTCGTCCAGACCGGCAATCGGGACAGAGTCCATAAAACTCCAGGCGGTGATCCTCGATGTGGAACGCCGTCGCCTCCTGGGCCCGTGAGGTCAGTCCATCGAAGGCGGTCGCGTCGAGGTCCTCGATGCGGCCGCAGCCGGTGCAGACGACATGGTGGTGATGATCGCCCCGTTCCTCGTAGCGACCCTGCGCTTCCTTGAGATGCAGCTCTTGCACGACTCCCGCGTCTCGCAGAACACCCAGGGTCCGATACACCGTCCCCAGGCTGATCTGCGGGAGGACCCGGCGCGCAGTCTCGTAAATCTCGTTCGCGGCCGGGTGTCCATCCGCCTGGCTCACGGCGTCGAACACGACCTTCCTCTGTCGGGTGAGACGGAGGCCACGTCGCGCAAGCCGCGCGGCCACCTCCGAATCGGAGAATCTCCTCTTTGCGTGCATGTCCGCGTCTTCGACGGCTCAGGCCTCGAGCCCAAGCTCCAGCGAATCACCGCCCAAGAAGTGGTCCAGATGGTGCGCCCGGTCCTCCACTCCTAATAGCACTTCCTTGAGTAGGTGCTCCGTGCCTGGATCCCCGGACTCGCGCGCTTCCGCGATCGTCTCCCTCAACTTTTGGGCAATCTGCCCTTCGTGGCTACGGTCCAACTGGAGCATCGCTCGGATTCGAAAAGTCCCTTCCGGCTCGTGCTCGACATACGCCGCCTTGACGAGCGCGGCGGGGTGGCTGGTCGGAATGCCGCCGAGGGCCGTGATGCGCTCGGCAATGTGGTCGACCTGCTTGTGAACCGCCTCATAGGCCTCCTGGAGGAAGAGATGGAGATCGCGGAATTGAGGCCCCTCCACGAGCCAATGGTGCTTCTGATACTGATGGAACAAGAGGAACAGGCTGGCCTGATGGCGGTCGAGCTTGGGAACGAGCTTCAACGTAACTTCCTGAGGCAGCCCAATCGGATTGCCTTCGATAATCTCCTTAGCTTTCCACGGTTTCATCGAATAATCTCCTTTCGGTTATAGTAATCATTATCAATACTATCTTGCAAAACCGCCTTTGTCAAGGGCGTGTGCGACGTTCACCAACGACTCGTCCCTAAACGGCTACCTGGCGCGATTGCCTCTCCTCGTCGCTCGATACAAGTAGCGGCGCGAGCCCGCCCAGGTGTCCGGCCAGTCGTGATACTCCCCAACCCAATCCAAGGTATAACGACCCCAATCCTCTCCCTCAGCAAGCGGTTGGCCCACCACCAAGACGTAGATCGAGCTTGGCTTCGCCGCGCGCAGCCAGCTGGCTAGGTGATGCCGTCTCACACTGACGGTTTCCATTCTTGGACGGCGTAGGTAGTAGTAGCCCCCCAGTTTGTCGTCTCCGCCATCCACGATGACCAGTCGATCCTGAAAATCCTCGAGGCGATTGAGGGCCAACGCGGCCTCGATCGGGCCCCGGTTGGCGTACCAAATACTCGCGAGCGCCAGCGCCACGAGGTGCATTCCAACGAAGAGCCGTCTATGAATTCGCCGAGTCTTACCCTCCGAAGCCTCGGGGAACAGGAGCGACGACCCGTAGATGACCAGGAGGAGAATAAGAGCCGGGAGAACGAAGCGGAAATCTTTCCGCGCCATGACATTGTGTAGAGAGACATAGACAAAAGAGGCGGCGGCCAGCACCGGGAGCTTACTGCTCCCTTCCCAAAGAGCGCGGAGACCGCTGCGCAGGAATGGCGGTATGAAGACTAACAACAAACAGATGAACGCCGCGTAGAGCCACACGGGTTGATCCCCGTAGCGCTGGGCCTGCCCTTCAAAAACGTTCCACGCGACGTAGCGAAACGGGCTGTGCAGGAACTCGCCCCAAGTGAGAAGATCCACGATCCCCTGACCGGTCACCGTAATGGCCGACCCCAGCGCCAGAAACAAACAGACCCGCCAACGTCGCTGCAGCAGACCGGCCGCCAAGAGAACCGGGCCGAAGAAGGCGTCTTGAAAACGACACGCGAAGGCGAGCCCCAGCAAGAGTCCGGAAAGGAATGGCCAGAGGGAACCTGGTCCATGGAACAGGAAGATAGCGGTGAGGGAAAGACCGACCGCGAAAGTCGGGCCGGTGGGTTGAACGCCACTGTAGACAACCAACGCATTCGCAGCGAAGAACAACAACAGGGGCCTCTGACCGCTCCAACCTTTCCAACGAACGACCATAGTCCAGAGTGCCGCCACCGGAAGCAGAGAGACCAGGCCATGAACGAAACGAGTTGCGACCATCATGGCTCGCGGCTCGGTGATACCGATCCAGGCAACGAGCTTGAAGACACCAGCGAGAATCCCCGGGTATACCCAGGAGCGTAAGCCTTGAATGTAGTCGTGTGGCCGCCACCAACTACCATCGAAGGCGAGGTAATAGGCCGGATCAACGTACTGGAACTGATGATCGGAGAAACTGTAACCGCGACTGAAAAAGACAGCAGGCAAACGAACGATGAAGGCGAAGATTAGATAGTGGCCGAGCGTGATGTCGCCGGGCTCGACGGACTCACGCAACCATTGGAAGAAACGCTGCACCCGA
This sequence comes from Vicinamibacteria bacterium, assembly GCA_050747785.1. Taxonomy (GTDB): domain Bacteria; phylum Acidobacteriota; class Vicinamibacteria; order Marinacidobacterales; family DATDRI01; genus CBDANW01. Next base: position 947 of record JBOGJF010000003.1, on the reverse strand, counting down.
AGTAGACTCCGACTTTCCGCGTCGCGATGGAGTCCGAAGCATAGCACAGGCCCTGGAAGTCACTTTAGCGTTGAAACGAATCAAGTCACCCTTCTGGATCGCTATCGCGCTCACCGTCGGGATTTGCGCACACACTGCTGTCTTCAAGTGGACACCCCCCTACGACGTCGTCACCGAAGCGGCCCGAAACCTCCTGCAAGGAATAAACCCTTATGCGCCGAATCCACAGCTGGACTTCTTCAAGTACAGCCCGCTCGCCGGTCTGTTGATGCTTCCTTTCAGCATCTTGCCGGATGCTTTGGGGACGTTCCTGCTGCTTCTCTTACAGGCCGGGTTGTTCATCTGGGGTTTGACTCGATGGGCTCGATCGGCGGGTTACCCGTTGGTGGGTTCGGTCACCATGCAATGGTTGGCCTTCTTCTCGGTCTTCTTCGATGCCGCCCTAGCCATCCAGGTCGGCCAATGGAATGTGGGCATATTCGCATTGATGCTTCTCGGGGCAGCTCAGTACGCGGAGGGCAAGTACACGCGCTCGGGTCTGGTACTCTCCCTGGGTACGAACCTCAAGCTCTTTCCGTTTACGATGGGGCTCTGCCTTTTGACCGGACTGAAGAAGCGATTCTGGGGGGCCTTTTTCGGCGGGCTGGTTCTTTGGTTTCTGCTTCCCTCCCTGATCGTCGGGATCCGGACCAACTTCCAGCTGTTGACGCAGTGGTATCAACTAATGGCCTGGGATGTCACCCGAGAGTCGAATCCGATGCTAGACATTGCGACCTTCTTCTCGCTCCATTTCGGCACGACTGAGTCCTTCCGCACTCCCCTGGCCATCCTGGTCGGACTACTCATCGGTGCCACGACCTTCTACCTTTTCCGCACGAGCGAGGACCCTCGCCTCCATCGATTCCTACTTCCCGTCAATGGGCTCTATGTGGTCCTCTTGTCTTACC
>JBOGJF010000002.1:0-3083 GCA_050747785.1 Vicinamibacteria bacterium | reverse complement strand
GAGGCGGTTGAAGAGCGTCGACTTGCCGACGTTCGGGCGGCCGACGATGGTGACCTTGGGGAGAGCTTTCTCAGGCATATCTTCTTACTTTTCTATTACTTCCAGGCGCGCCAAGTATACCACCCGAGCCGCTCCTCTGACAAGCCGCTAACTGCGCTGTTTTGAGCATGATAAGGGGGAATTTGCTTGACACCCTCAAAGCGCGTTCCTATAATGAGGCCTCCTATCTCTCTGGAGGTCAATGTGATAAAGGTGGACATCATCAACGAGGTGTCTGCTGCCGCCAACATCACCAAGGTGAAATCCGAGCAGGCGGTGGAGGCGGTCTTGGAAGCCATGAAGCAGTCCATGAAGCGCGGTGAGCGCATCGAGCTTCGCGGATTCGGCGTCTTCCAGGTGAAACCACGTAAGCGCGGCATCGGCCGCAACCCGCGAACGGGCAAAGAAGTTCGGATCCCTCCCGGAAGAACGATCCGCTTCAAGCCCGGTAAAGACCTACAGAGCATTCCTTAGCCAGGCGGCGTTTTCTCGAGCCGCCGAGCCGGACTTTTGAGGAAGCCATCGCAACGTCGACTCCCCCCGTCCGCGTCGAGCTCCCCGGGCCCGATTATTCGCGGACCCTCCGGCCTGGAGAGCACTTCCCTTTCATCAACGTCATACTCTTTTTGTTGACGATCGCCTCGACCCTTCTCGTCGGAGCGTATCAAGGCATGTCATTTGCCTCTGCCGAGGCGCAAGAGCTCTTTCCTGATGTCATGCCCATGACGCAGCAGTTTCGAGCGATCCTCGTGTATGGAGCTCCCTTCAGCTTCACGATCATGACCATCTTGTTCACGCACGAGATGGGTCACTACCTCACCGCTCGTTACTATCGCGTGAAAGCGACGCTCCCCTACTTCATCCCCTTCCCCTTCTCCCTCATCGGGACGCTCGGGGCCTTCATCATGATTCGCTCGCCGTTTCCCAATCGGCGTGCGCTCATCGACATCGGTCTGGCCGGTCCGTTTGCTGGCTTCATCGTCACGATACCCGCTCTCTTCATCGGCATCGCGCAATCGAGACTCGGCCCCTCATTGGCCACCGGAGAGGGCCTGACGCTCGGCGAGCCGATTCTCTTTCGCCTCGTCAGCTATCTGTTGTGGCCGGACGCCCCCGACGATCAGTTGCTCTTCATCAGCCCGGTCGGGTTCGCCGCCTGGTTTGGTTTGCTGGCCACCGCCATCAACCTCATGCCCATCGGCCAGCTCGACGGGGGGCACGCTTCGTACGCTCTCCTTCGCGGCGGCGCCCATCGCATCTCACGGATCGCGTTCTTTCTCCTCTTTCCCATGGCCTACTTCGGCCCGACGTGGCTCGTGTGGGCGCTCCTCGCCTTTCTGCTCGGGATCCGACGCCCTCATCCGCCGACGCTGAGTGACCACACTCCCCTGCCGCGGAGCCGCAAGTGGATGGGAGCACTCGGGTACCTGACGTTCATCCTCTGCTTCACGCCGCAGCCGATCGAGTTCAGCTGGAGCCAGGTCTTCGGCGGATGATCCTAGGAGGTGCGGTCTTGAAGAAGCTAGTTCCAATCTCGACCATTCTCATCGGTCTCCTGGAAGCCACGCGTATCGTCATGGGAGCACAGTCCACGGAACGCGTCCAGCCCGGCGCCGAGATTACTCTCTACGCCCCAACCCAACACGATCTTTACGACGGGCGCTTCGTGCTAGCAGCGTCCCGCATCTATCGGGTGGGCGGGCTCGAGGATCCTCCCGGTTGGGATCACATGGGGAACGATGCGGCGAACGTGCGTGCGGTCGAAGGCGGAGTTGAGATCGACGTGAACGAAATAAATAACACCGGGACCTTCGTGGCCCGACTGCAAGTTCCGGAGGGCGAGTTGGTGATCGAAAGCGAGCGCTTTCACGAGTTCAGCCCCTGTCAGGACGGTGGTATCGCAGCCTATGTCTACGAGCACGGCGATTCAGGGTGCGGTGACACCAACTGGCCCAAGACATTCGGGTGGTTGGCGGGATGGGGCTTCGGGAATGCTACGCTCAACGGCCGTACCCTCTACGAAGGCTACCAGATTCATTTCATGGTGACTCAAGGGATACGTGACCGGGACTCCTTGAAGGTCACCTATCCCCTCCCCGACAAGAAATCGCCAGCCGGCGAGATAAACCCGGCAACGATGCAGGTCGACTTCTACATCCGGAGCCCGGAGACCGATGATCGAAACAACCCCCCGCGGAGGGTTTTCGATCATTTCTTTGCCATGGAAGTCACTTGGAAGTGAGCGAATTCCTGTCCGTAAAGCCCCCCTGCCGACTCTTTCATTCCTCCTCCGCCGGGCGGAGACGGACGAACCCCCGGTAAAGCAGAAGGTCATAGAGGATTTTCAACCCACCGGCCAAGAAGAAGGGAACGCTAGCGAAGCTGGGGCTTGCAAGCAGCAAGGCACTCAGTAAGGGAGACAGCGCCGCCCCGGTCGTTCGGGCCACACTGGTCACCCCGGCGGCGGCCGAGCGCTCGTCGGGATGGACCACCGCCATGACGTAGGACTGCCGGGTGGGGACGTCCATCTGCGAGATCGAGAAACGCAAGAGGAGGACCAGAACCGCCCAATGCAGAGTCGGCATCAGCGGGACCAGGATCAGCAGGACGTTGGATGGAAGGTGCGTGAAGACCATCGTCCTGACGAGCCCGATCCGGTCGGCCACCCGCACCGCAGCTAGTGCAGAGAAGCCGGCTAGAAGATTCGCACCGAAGAAGATAGCACCCAGGCTCACCGGCTCGGCCCCGAAGCGGAGGTGAAACCAATAGGCAAGCAGGCTCTGCACCACGAACCCTCCTGCGAAAGAATCGAGCGAGAACAGGGCGGCAAGTTTCAATACCACTCGCCGGGACCGGTGCAAACCTAATCGCGGTGACCCTGTGTGAGTACTATTTCGCGTAACCTCCACCGCCGGAGTGAGCTGCGCGAAGAGGAAGACCATAGTGAGCCCACTGGCCGTGTACCCCGCCAAGAGAACCTGGTAGCTCTGTACGGAGGAGAGACCATACCGTTGCAAGAGCTGGGAGATAGCCCCGCCCACGAG
>JBOGJF010000001.1:0-11949 GCA_050747785.1 Vicinamibacteria bacterium | reverse complement strand
GTCCAGGACGCATGGCGCTGCCCCTTACCGGATACTTGAGCGCCGAGGGACGTTACGTTGGTGTCGACGTCGTGGGCCGGGCCATTGCCTGGTGCCGCCGCAACGTCTCTCGCCTGCATCCGAACTTCACTTTCGAGCACGCCGACGTCCTCAACCGGCGCTACAATCCCCAGGGAAGAGTGCAAGCGCGGGCCTATACGTTTCCTTTAGATGATAGGGCGTTCGATTTCATCTTCCTAACATCCGTCTTCACCCACATGTATCCCGCCGACATCCAACACTATCTACTCGAGATCACTCGGATGTTGCGTCCCACCGGCCGGCTGTTCAGCACGTTTTTCATCCTGAACGACAAGCAGCGAATCCTTGCGGAAAAAGGCAAGAATGAGATTGATTTCCGGTTCCCACGAGGCGTCTACCGGATTCGAGACGAGGCGATCCCCGAGAGCGCGATCGCCGTCGAAGAACGCGCTCTGCGCGACATGTTCCACCTGGCGGGACTCGTCATCCAAGAACCCATTCATTTCGGCGCTTGGAGCGGTCGAGACGACGGCCTATCCCTTCAAGACATCGTGTTGGCCGTGCCCGCGGCCAGTTGGTCGAAGGGGCGCGCATGAAGCTGGGAGTCGTTGTCCTCAACTGGAACGCCGTCGAGGATACGGAACGCAGTATCGTCTCCGTACAAGCGTGGAGTGCCGAACGCCTGGGCGGGCGGCCCGCCCTATGGGTCGTCGATAACGGTTCGCAACAACCGGGCATCGAGAGTCTGAGCGAGCGATATCCGGAGGTCCATTTCCTGCGCAACTCCAGCAATGAAGGTTTTGCGGCGGCCAACAACCTTGGCATCGTCTCGGCGATGAAGAGTGGGGCCGACGCCGTCCTCTTGTTGAATAGTGACGCGTCGCTCGACGAGAGAAGCGTTGCCTCGATGCTCGCGACGCTTGCGTCCCAAACCCGAATCGGAGTCGTTGGACCGACTCTTTGGGATGGGAACAAGCTCTTGGCGGCGGGCGGCAGGGACATCGCTCGCTTCAACGTGACGCACCTCATCCCCTCCCATCCGCCCACCGAGCTATTGGATGTGGACTACGTCCCCGGCACGGCGGCTCTCGTATCCCGGCAAGTGTTCGAGACGGTGGGTCTTCTAGACGAAGATTATTTTTTCAGCGGGGAGATGGCGGATCTGTGTTGTCGCGCTAGGCGACAGGGGTTTCGGTGTGTCGTCGATCCGAGCGCCAGGGCCTCACACGATCTGTCCCGCTCGGCTGAAGTCCGAGACTCGCTTCACGTCTACTACATCTTTCGCAACCGGTTCTTGTACGCGCGCAAACACCATCCGCGCCACAAGACTTGGCACTACACGGTTTGGACGCTTCGTGGTGCCGCCGCTGCGATGCGAGCGGTCGCCAAGGGCAATGTGCGCCGGGCGCGCACGATCGGCTTGAGCGTCCTCGATGGTTTGAGCGGACGCTTCGGGGGGCAGAATGACCGCGTCCTCACCTAGCGCGCCCGGTCGCCAGGATTCCCCGAGGGTCTCCGTCGTCATCCCCAACTACAACGGCGCGGCGTGGCTGCCCCGCTGCCTGGAGGCGCTCGCGCAGCAAGATTATCGAGACTTCGAGGTGATCCTCGTGGACGACGGATCCACGGATGAATCCATAGCGTTGGTGCGCGAGCGCTATCCACACGTACGGCAGATCGTTCTCGAGGGCAATACCGGCTTCGCCTCGGCGGTGAACCGAGGTATTGCCGTCGCCTGCGGCCCCTACGTGGTCCTTCTGAACAACGACACCGTTACCGAGCCCGGCTGGTTGACCGCGTTGGTGCGTTTGGCGGACGAGAGCCCGACCGACGTGGGCGCGATCGCTTCGAAGATGTTGCGCATGGACCATCCGGAGCGCGTCGACGATGCCGGTGATTCGCTCTCCTGGACGGGTGACGCTCGGAAATTGGGACATGGACAACCCGCGGCCGACTTCGCCGAGCCACGCGAGGTCTTCTCGGTCTGCGCCGGTGCCGCACTGTACCGTCTGTCTTTCCTGAAGGAGTTGGGAGGATTCGACGAGCGCTTCTTCGCCTATCTCGAAGACGTGGACCTAGGATTGCGTGGTCGGCTTCTCGGCTACCGATATCTTTTCGAGCCGGCTGCCCGGGTCCTCCACCACGGTCAAGGTAGCGGATTGAGCCGGAGCCTCTACGTTCGCCTGATGACTCGAAACCGACTGATGCTCTTTCTCAAGAGTGTCCCACTCTCGCTCCTGGTGAAGCGTCTGCCGGAGATTCTTCGTGGCCAGATCCATTTCATAATCGCCTACCGCAAACCTTGGCAAAGCCTCGTCGGCTACGCATCGCTCATCGGGTGCGTCCCCCACATCCTACGCGAGCGCGGGAGAATGAATAGGTCGCGACGTATTCCCTCCTCCCGGCTCGACGCCATGCTGACCAATGGGACGGGCCCGCCGCTATCGTGAGAGTCCTCTATCACCTGACCGCGCCGCCGCCGGTCATACCAGGAACAGACGCCGTGCACCAGGAGGCGGAGCTGTTACGTTCCCGATTCGGCGGGGAGATCGTGTTCCTGCTCCCCTCTTCCCGTCCCTGGGCCTCGTTTCCCCGGCCCCTCTACGGGCTTCACCGACTGCCTGCCATCAGGAGACTGGAACGGCTGGTCGACCTGCATCATGTTTATAACTCCGAGCTCTATCTCTTCCCGCTCTTGCGCTTCCTTCGGAAACCGCTCGTGTACACCGTGGTCTCCGGCTTCGATGGAGATCCGCATCTGCCGTCAATCGATCGGCTTCAGAACATGCACCGGATCGTGGTCCAGAGCGAGCGCGATCTCGCCATCCTGAAGCAGCGCGGTTTGACCAATGCCTGCGTGATACACCCGGGCATCGACGTTTCGCGCTTCCGCCATACACGCCTCTCGACCCAAGGAGACTTCGTGTTGCTCGCGGGCTCCGCCCCGTGGACACGGGAACAGTTCCGCAGCAAGGGCGTGGACGCGTTGCTTCGCGTGGCGCAGCAGATACCGAGCCTCCGCCTCATCTTCTTGTGGCGTGGCCTGCTGCTGCGCGAGCTCGAGAAACGCATCGACGCCCTGCGATTACGAGACCGCGTGGAAGTCTCGAGCGATCGGGTCGACGTAAGCGCGGTGCTCGCCCGGGTCCACGCGGCGGTCGTCCTGGCCGATTGGCCAAGGCTAGTCAAGGCTTACCCTCACTCCCTACTCGAGGCTCTTGCCTGCGGGAGGCCGGTCATCGTGAGCGAGCAAATTCCGATGGCGGAGTACGTGAGAGAGGCCGGTTGCGGACACGTCGTCGGCGGCGTCAATGAATCGGAGCTACGCGGGGCGATCGAAAGACTGAGAGAGAATTACGACACTCTCTCCGCCAAGGCGCTTCGCGTTGGACGGAAGGACTTTCTCCAAGACGATCTTCTCGCGGCCTACGAGTCCGTATACACCTCTATCGCTCGCGTCCCCGAATAGCCGCCCAGGCCCGACGAGGCCAGGAGGCTTTCTCGAAATAGGCTCGGTCCGGCGCCAAACGCGGGTTGCGGCAAAAAGCAACCAGGGGCTCGGCGACAACGTCCCAGTGGTAATCGGCGGTTGCGGCGGCAAAACGAGGTGCGTACTCACGTTTGAGGTTCGGCGTGCCGAGCAGCTCCAGGAGGGCCGCCGCCGTTGCCTCGTCATCTCCCGGCGGCACGACCTTGCCCAGTCCTCGGCGGCCGATCTCCTCACCCAGGACGTCGCCTCCCGTGGCAACGGTTGGGAGTCCGGCCCATAGGTAGTCCATCAGTCGCGTCCGGAAAGCAAAGCGAGATTCGAGCACGTCTCGGTGCAGGCTGATGCCGACATCCGCTTCCAAGAGATAATTCTCCCGATCTCCGTACCGCACCCAGTCATTGAAGAAAACGCTCCGCTCCAGTAACGCCAGTCGGCGGCTGAGCGCCACGGTTTCATCGAGGGCGCGGTGCGCGGCCACCGTTCGATTGGGTCGTTCGGTGCCCATGAAGAACAGTTTGACATCCGAACGATCGCGAGCGAGCCGGGCCATCGCCCGAACGGCCGTTTCCGCGTCGAGCCAGTCCCAGATGCCGCCCCCCCAAAGAACGACCTTGTCCTCCAAATCGATGCCCGGATGAACGCCCTTCAAGACCTGGCGAGAGTGTCGGGGCGGCGTGTCGGGAAGACCGAAGGGCACGACGCGGATCAATCGGGCGAGGGTGGGATCCTCGTCGTGCGTGCAGGGGTTGATCCGTCCTAGAGCGGACATCATTCCCAGCCAGTAATCCCTCTGCTTCTCGCTGGCACACAGAACGAAGTCCGCCGACTGAAAGGCAAGGAGATGGGCGCGGCGGTAGTCTTCGTGTGCCGCTCGCCGCTTTCCGTCCGGGGCCGCGCTCTGCTGCTGCAAACCGGCCAGCAGGAACGGATCGTATGCATCGATCACCAGAGGCTTCTCCATCTTCGCAAGGAAAGGATAGACCCGTATCACGGCCCCCAAAGTCAGGATGACGTCTGCCTCGGCCAGGAGTCGACGCAAGTCTTTCTCCCGCTCACAGAGACGAACGTCTATGGGAAGATCGGGCTTCAGGGGTGGTTGTTGCTCGTGGAGAAACGGTGGTACGGCGAGCGTGACGCGAAAATGCCGGCTGAGGACCCGAGCGAGCTCCCAGCTCCGGATGCCCGGTCCCGCCATCATCTCACCAACGACGTCGCTGGTGATGAACAAGACGTGATTCGCGCTCACCGGGAAGTCATGATAGCAGCTTTCCGGCGCTGCGCTCCTCCTGGAACGCGCCCTAGAATGGTGAAAACTCTAGGGCGTGAAAACGAGGGTGGCGGTGCTCTGTCCCAAGACGTCTCCCGGGTCGACGACGCCGTCGGCAAACGACCCCGGCACGGCTGCGATCAAAAACAAGCGGTAGACTCCGGCCTTTTCGGTGCCGGCCCACGTGCGCCGGAGGAACCCGGGAAGCTCCGCGGTAAATGCCTGAGAAAGATTCACGCCGGACTGGATGGGAGCCCAAGTCGCCGGGTTGGACGCACTCCCGACGCCGGTTCGCAGAGCTCGATCCCGGATGTACAGCACGTTGACTTCTCCCGGCAAAACCGCCCCCAAGTAGAAGTCCGCACTCGATAGCTGACCGGGATTGTTCACGCGGGCATCGACGACGAGCGTCTCGCCTCCCGAAAGCTCGACGTCATTGATGGACAGTGAAACCAGAAGGGCCGGGCTCCGTTCCCACGCTCCCCGCTCGGGCCCGAGCCCCGCCGGACGCGGATTGCCCAGGATGTCGGTGGTCGGGCTTTGGGCTGGGTCGGCGCTATTGAGGATCGGGCTGCCCACTGAAGGGGCTCCGTAGAGCTCTACCAAGCGCTCGAATGCCTGCTGGATCGTCGTGGAGCCGTCGCCGAAAAGCTCGATCGCGGGGATCCAGCGAGGCAACGCGACCCCCGCGTGGTTTCGTAGACGAGGGTTGGCGACGATCCGATCCACATCATCCGTGTAGTTGACGAGCTCGGCGGCGTCCGAGGGGACGGTGTCTCCTCCATTCCAAAACAGATTGCCTTCGAGGAAGAAGTCGAGCGTATCCGCTGGAGGCGTGTCGGAGAAGTCGTCGGGGCGGGACGCATCTTCCGCTCCCATGGTCCCTGTCGGATCGGACCAAACGTTCCCGTAGAATCCGATGTTGTCGTTGGGCAGGTTCGAGCCCTCGACATTCAAACGCATGGGAAAGGCCAGGGAGGGAAGATCTCCAACGACAGTATTGTGGCGGAAGGTGACGTCTAACCCTCCCTTGACTCCAAAGGCAGCTCGCATCACGTTGGAAGCGTTTCCGAGCATGAGGTTGTTTTCCACGAGCACGTCTCGGGCTTCGTAGAAAGGCATCCCGTCTTCGCCGACCAGCACGAAGTTGGATCCGGTCGAGCCTTGCCAGTTGAGAAATACGTTACCGCGAACGGTGATGCGCTCGCTCCCCAGATTCGAGTCGTCGCTCGCATTGCTGTCCTTGATGACGATGTAACTCCCGGTATTGTTTGCGTTGGAGCGGCCACTCCCCGCGAAGTCGTTGAAGAATATGTTGTCCTGTATCACGACGTCGGTGACGCTGTTCACGTCGATGTGCTCATCGTGACCGGTCTGGTTGTAGAAGACGTTGCCTTCGACGGTGATATTCCCCGCTCCATTGTTGATCTTGAGAATGTCATTGTTATAGCTGTCATGGAGCACGTTGTTCCGCAGGATGATGCGACTCACGAAGTCCTCACCTCCAGGATCGCCGATCAGATCCTGGATCTGGATGACGAGCGCGCCGGCGCCCGGGCCGCTATGGGCCACGTCGAATCCCTCCAAGGTGATTCCCTGCCCGTAGAAACAGATGACGACGGTCGAGTTGTGCCGGAGTCGGGCGCCGTAGGGAACCTCGGAAAGCACCTCCACTCCTTGAGGAAAGCTCCCGCGGAGATTGACTCGGCCATTATAGGTGCCGGGACGAACCAAGATCGTGCTGCCGTCGGGCACCGTATCCAGGGCGTGCGTGATGGTTGCCCAGGGGTTCGTTAGTGAGCCATCCCCCGTGCCGTCGTCGCCATCGGTTGCGACATAGAAGTTGGCGGCCTCCACCGTCGCGGGGGCCCCGACGAACACGATGAGCGCCAAAGCCAGGACGAGCCCCTCGAGCCGGCCCAGCGGTCGAAAGAGAGCCACCATCACGTCCTCCAAATCCAGTTCAGGCCGGTTGGGGATGATGCCACTCGATGCTAGCTCAGATGCGTTTCAAACGCTGTGAACTTCATCGTGGGACTCTCACCACAGCCGCGCACCCACGATCGAACGTGATCCACGGCACGGAGCATTTCCAGCAACCAGCCTATCCTATTGTCATAGGCCGACCGCTTAGAAACACCCCAGCCGCGCGGTCAATGAGGCCATCTCCCAACCGCTCGAGCAATGAATTTGAAAGTGCATCGAGGCAACCGCGGGGAGAGGTGAATGCGAACAACCAGGCTTCGCTCCACCATCTTTTTGACAGCCACTTTGGCGGGAATTGGTGTGGGCTCGGCACCGTCGACGGTGCTCGCCCAAGTCTGCCCCACCGCGACAGAACGGGAAGTCGTTGCCCTCTACAATCAAGAGAGAGCATCCGCCGGCCTTCCTCCTCTTGCCATCGATGTGCGTCTGGTGCAGTCGGCTCGCGGACATAGTGAGGACATGGCCATCAACGATTTCTTCAGCCACGTGGGTTCCAACGGCTCGACGTTCGACCAGCGGATACTGGCCGCCGGCTATCCGTCACCCCGCAGCGAGAACATCGCGGCCGGTTACTCGACACCGGCTTCGGTCGTGGCGGGCTGGATGGGAAGCTCGGGCCATCGGGCGAATATTCTCGACAGCGCGGCGCGGCACGTGGGCATCGGTTATGCCTTTCAATCGGGATCCACTTACGGCCGCTACTGGACCGCGAACATGGGCAGGTCCTCCGGCAGCCCCCAGTTGCCGTCGCCAGTCTGCGTGACCGTCTGGACCAACGCGGGAAGTTTTTCGACCGGCGATTCCATCTCCGTCTCCTTGCAGGCCGTCAACTTCGGTGACCCCAGTACAGTGGACTTCTACTTCGGCGTCGTGCTCCCTGGTGGGAACACGGTGCTCCTCATCACCAATATGCAGCTTCAGAGGAAAAGGGTCAGCGCGTCCAATGTAGCCAACTGGACTCCCCTGATGGCAGGGCTCAGTCTCGCCACACCGTTTACGTCCAACAGGCCAAATTTCCTGAACTACCTATGGGCAGGTTCCGAGCCGGCTGGCACCTACACGTTCTTTCTGACCGTTGCCGTCCCGGGCAGCTTCGCGGACGGGACGGTGAATCCCGGCGACGTCATCCACTCGAGCACCGCAATCGTCACGTTTGCTCCGTAGCTCGACGTCCAAATCCACGAGTCTTTGTCCACCTAGGTCGCTATGAGAGCGCCTGCAAGTTGTCGGCAGCGATCCGGAAAAGAGGAAGGTCGGAACGCGCGAGCCCAGGGATGACGCGCCGGAGCCCGTAGCGGGTGGCACGTCCGCGGCCGATGCGGACGATACTGGCCCCTTCGGCCCGGACACGGCTCATCAGCGTTTGCGGCGAAATGCCCAGGGACTTGGTTAGTCGGCGCGCCGGGACGCCTCCGTGCTGGAGCTGATCGGTTAGGGCACTCATTCTTAGAATGATTTTCGATTGATTTCAATCAAATTAACTATTTATTATATATGTATTTACACTAATCGTACTTTGTAGTAATGGAATGATTATAGAATGATTTTCTGACCAAAGCAACAGGGAGGGGATATTGAGTCCCTCTCCTACTCACGTGACGTGCGCCTCAAAGAAAGCGCAGGGATGAGAGGAGTCCCTACAGCCCTTTTCCACGAAGTACGGTACGGAAGGATTTCCCGATCAGGCTGAAATCCCTCATCAAGAGCTCGCCGGTAGTTGACTTCATGCAGTCCTCGAGATACTGTGAGTCGATCACATTCACCGCGTCCAACCCGGAGACCTGCCCCTTCATCGCCTGGAAGGGACCCACCAGGCCTGCCTTCAACAGCCTGCGCGCGGGGATGTCGAGCCGGGCTTCCCGCTTCCAATCCCACTCGAAGTAAGGTCGGGGACCGACCAGGCTCATCTCTCCGCGGGCGACGTTCAGAAGTTGCGGGAGCTCATCCAGGTAGAAGCGCTTCAGATGCCGACCGATCAAGGTCAGGTGCTCCGGCGTCTCGATGGCCTTGAGACTCGGCAGTCGTTTGTCCTCCAAATGAGCCCGGAGCGACGCGACGCGAATGATTCTGAACTTCAGCAAATCGAAGGTGTGGCTCGCGCTCAGACGTCGTTCGGAGACGAGAACGGCTGGTCTTTCACCGCGAACCAGCGACTCGAGGACGATCCCCGTCGCAATGAGCACACCGAGTGGGAGTAGAAGAATAAGCAAGACGACGGAGAGGGCGCGCTCCAATCGATATTTCGTTCGGAGGGGTCCGGTCATCTGCGCGATCCCTAACATCGATACCGGGAAGAGCTCACTCCATGCTTATTGCACGTATCCCAACGACCTCAGTCTTTCCTCGGCCTCGGGATCCATCTCCACCGCGGGAGACTCGGCTCCTCGAAGTATCCGCTGGCGCATGGCTTCCTGATCGGCAGCAAGATCGTCGAGCAGCGCATCGAGCTCGGCGATTCGTTCCCGCATCTCAGGGCGGAGACTGAGATCCGTTTGCTCTCCGGGATCTTTCTTCAGATCGTATAGGTACGCGCCGGACTCATGTCGCAGTAACTTGAATCCTTCGAAGCGCAAGCCTAGGTCGTTGAGAGTGGCCGGGTGAGACGGACAGGCATCTGCATTCCTCATGCAGGGGACGAGATCCACTCCCTCGATGTCGGTGGGCCTCGGTAACCTCGCGAGGGACAGCACGGTGGGGCGCAAGTCGATCAGGCGGACCTGCTCCTCGACACGAACCGGCGTTTGCCGCAGGTCGTCGCCCGCAAGCGGTGGAACGACCAGAAGCGGGACGCGCACGATCTCATCGTGGAGACTAGCGTGTAACAGTTTCCCGTGCTCCATGAACCCTTCCCCATGATCCGCGAGGATGATGATCCAGGTATTCTTCAGCATCTCCCCAGAGAGCGAATCGAAAAAGAGCTTCAGTCGATGGTCGACGAAAGCGAGTCCTTCGTCGTATTGGTCGCGAAGTAACTCGACCTCGACAGGAGTGATTCCTATCTTCCCACGGTTGACCTCGCCCAGGTAGTCGCTGCCCCGCATGCCCTTGAGATTGAAGGCCGCCGTGGAAAACTTCTCCCGGAACGGCTCGGGCGCGTTATAGGGTTCCCCCAGCCAATCGCTGTGAACGTCGTAAAGATGGATGAAGAGAAAATACGGAGACTCGAACGTTTGCCTGGACAACCACCTCTTCGCCTGCCGCAAGACCCTCTCCGCGGATCGGTACTTGCTGGCGAAGTTTCCAAATCCCTGATCGAACCCGAAGCGGACGCTGAGCCAGTCGGCGTGAGCGAGGAACGCGGCCGTTCGATAGCCATGCGAGGCGAGATCCTCGGCCAGCGTCTGGTAGGCCGGGGCAATCGCCCGCCCCCCATCCAGGGGCCTGGCGCCGTGTGCGAGGGGAGAAAGACCCGTCAGCAGGGAGGCATGGGAGACGAGGGTATTGTGCGAGTTAGCTATGGCCTGATTGAAAACAAAGGCGCGCTGGGCCAACTCGTCGAGGAAGGGCGTCGTGTCTCGCTCATAGCCGTAGGCACCCAAGTGATCGGCCCTCGTTGTGTCGAGCGAGACGAGGATAAACGAAGGCGGTGGAGAGGGTGCATCACAGCCAGCCAGACCGGTGAGTGCGAGTGCCGCGGACCAACTGAAGAGGAGCGCGAGGTGTTGGGTAGGTCTCACGCGGTCGCTTCGGAAACGTCGGTGAAGAATTCAGGATATGTGCCACGCAGATAGTGCCACAGCTTGTCGACACTCGGATTGGTCACGTTCTTGAGCATCGATTGGCCGTGGACTCGATACCTCGCGAGGATCTCGGGAATCTGAACGCCCCATCGTCCCAGCCTCGCCATCTTGAACCAAAGATCGAAATCCTCCCATCCCATCACGTCCAGCCGAGAGTAACCACCCACTTCCTCCCACGCTTTCTTCCGCAGGAGGACCATCGCATCGATGATGTTGCCGTATTGAAGGGCTCCCGGATCCCAGGCAGCGGTATTCTGGAGACAGGATAGGTCACCAAACTTCTCCAAGTAACAATAGGCGAAGCTGGCGGCGCTGTTGTCGAGAGCCGCCTGGAGTCGTTCCAGGCAACGAGGGTAGAGCAGGTTGTCGGCATCGAGCACGAAGACGGCTTCCGTTCGCGCGAATAGAAAACCGGAGTTACGGGCGGCGGCAAGCCCGCTATTGACCTCGTGCCGGACTAGTCGATAGCGGTTGAATCGATCGCCGTTCTTGTCGAGCCAGTCGCCGACTATCTCGAGTGAGCCATCGTCCGAACCGTCATCCACAACGACGAGGTCCAGCTCGGCGACAGTCTGGTTACCCACGGATTCCAAACAAGGAACGATGTACTGTCGGTAGTTGTAGACCGAGACGCTCACCGTGATGGGCGATGCTTTAGCCGAGCCACGGTTTTCGACGACGACAGACGCCGCAACGGCCTTAACAGGAGATCCGGTGGGCGCGCTCGTCCCCTTCTTCATTCGGGATAAGCCGGAGCCGATGACGGATGGCCGAGCCATTCCCTCGCCATGTCGCTGCGAGGCGTAACCGTTTGCCAAGAGGCGGCCGGTGAGTCGGAATAGAGCTCGAGGATCAGGGGCCGCAGAACCTCCGTCAATTGGCACTTGGTTGTCAGTGTTTGGAAGCCCTGGCTGGCAATGGTTTGTGCCTCTTTCCGCCCCATGGGATCCGATAGATAGTGAGCAATCTTCTTCGGCAGCTCGCTCAAGGGTGCCTCCGCAAAGTCGATGCCCGCGCGCAAAGGCGGGGCACTGCTGCACTCCTCGCTGAGAACGAGGGCCTTGTGCCAAATCCCATGCATGACGATGCGGTGCCACTCGAAATAGTTGTCCCGGTCACGATGAACGTTGAGAACAATCTTCGCGCGCTGCGCGAGACCGATGGCCGTGAGGGTGTCCATGGTCGTGCCCGCCCTGACGATCTTCGGGCGGGACGCATCGGGGAGGCTCAGATAGCATCGGTGGTTGGCCAGGACCGGGGCGGCGGCGGCGAAGAAAGCATCCCGGCGCGGTGTGATGGTGCCCAAGAACAACACATCGATGGGACGATCCACGAGCGGCCTGTTCAAGTAGGCCCCCCGGCGAATGGCGCGCTCCAGGAAACAAGTATGGTAGTTCTCCGGTAGTTCCTCGACCTCGGGGAAAGGATTCGGCTCACCCAAGTAG